>JAEWKL010000550.1 GCA_023386115.1 Pseudomonadota bacterium | reverse complement strand
GTCGTAGAGCCTCATCGCCTCCAGGCCGTCTCCTCGCAGCCGCGCCGACTCGGCATCGACCAGCAGGGCCTTGTTGAGGAACGTCGCCGGATTGAGCGCCGCCCAGGCGGCAAGCCTCGCGCGGTGTGGCGCGATGGCGTCGATCCTGGCCGCGGCGGTGCAGCCTGCCGTCTGCGCCGCCGCCAGGGCCGAGAAGAGGTGAAAGTGGGCCTGGTCGATATGGGCCGGCAGGATCCATAGCAGCCGTCCCGCGGCGGCGAGGTTGCGCGCGGCGTGCGGGGCGTCGCCGGCATAGAACGCCGCGATCCCGGCATAGAGCCATTCCCAGTACCGCGTCGCCTGCACGGGGGCGGACGGATCGAAGCCCTCCTCGACGCCGCCGGGAGGCGGCTCGCTCCCGTCGCGCAGGTGCCGGGCGAAGGCCGTCTGGCTCTCGATGAGGCGCGCGATGTCGGCGACGCCGGCCCGGCGCGCGACGCGAAGGCCCCGCTCGCAATCCGCGATGACCTCCGACAGGTCGTCGCCCAGGCTCAGGCGGTCCGACACGACGTGGTTCCAGGCATAGCACGTCATGGCGAGATCGCCGCTTGCGGAGCCGATCTCGGTCGCGGTCCGGGCCAGCGCGAGGGCTTCCGTCAGCGGCCGCGTCCATGGCATGACCTGATCCAAGGCGACGAGGACCGAGGGCTTCACCGCGTCCCAGGCGTGGCGCTCGGCCAGCGCGAGGGCCGCCTCCGCGTAGGCGCGACCGTCCTCGTACGCGCCGTACCACTCGGCGATGTAGACGCCGAACCACGCGAGACCATAGGGCGAGGCCGGCGAAGCCCCATGCGTCAGCGTCAGCTCGACGAGCTTGGCGAGGTGCAGGAAGCTCGGGCCGTCCTCGACGAAGAACGCACTCGACAGCGTGCCGAGAAGCGCCATCGCGGTCCCGATCCCGGCGTCGGCGACGACGGGCAGTTCCGACAGCGTCGCGATCGGACGCTTCAGCAGGGCGGCGCGCGCCGCATCGTAGGCCAGCCGCGACTGTTCGGCGTCGGGGAAGCGCGCGAGCGAGACGCCGAGCCCGGACAGTCCGGCGAGCGAGGCCATGACGGCGCCGTCGTAGTCGGAGCGGAGCGTGCGGATGCGGGCCTCGAGGCGCCAGGCGGCAGCCTGGTCGAGGGGAGATGCTGCGTGGGCGAGCAGCGCCGCGGCCTCCCGCGAGGCGGAATCGAGGTCCGCCTGCGCGATAAAGCACTCACATCGGAGGATCGCGCATTCACCGCGCAGGGCCGTGTGCGCCGACCAGGCATCGGCACCGAGGAGGACTTCCGCCGCCGCCAGATAGCCGGAGGCCTGCTCGATCGCCGTCGCGCTCCGGGCACGGCGCGCGGCCGCGATCAGCGCCGAGGCGAAGGCAGGCCTGACCTCCTCGCCGAGCGCACCCGTTGCGGCGCGCTCGATCTGGCTGGCGATCGCGAAGGCGGTCTCGTGCGACTCCGCCGACCGAGCCCGGATCATGATCGCGGCGATCCTGGCGTGACATCCGGCCCGCGCCGCCGGAGACCACAGGCCGTAAGCGGCGTCCAGCACGCGATCATGCGCGAAGGCGTAGCCGCCCGCATCGGGCAGCAGCAGGCCGGCCTCGATCAGCGGCCGAACCCGGCGACGCACCTCCTCGCCGCTCGCCTCCAGGACGCTGCCGAGGAGAGTCTCGCTGCATCGACGCCCGATGCAGGCGAGGACGCGCAGGACCTCGCGGCTATCCGGGGACAGTCGGGCGAGGCGGCGCACCATCAGGTCGACGACGTTGTCCGAGACCCGATGCCTCTCGACCTCGTCCGGGTCCCATGCCCATCGCTCCCCCTCGCGGTCGTAGTAGAGCACCTCGTCGTCCGCGAGGGAGCGCAGCAGTTGCCCGGCGAAGAGGGGATTGCCCTCGGTCTTCGCATGGACGGTCCGCGCGAGGCTCGCCAGGCGGCCGGCCTCGTCTCCGGTGACGCAGGCCAGGAGATCCGCGACGCCCTCGACGGAGAGCGGGCCGACCCGGATCTCCGACGTCGCGAGTGCGCTGCCGCGGAACGCCGCCAGCAGCGCGCCGAGGCCCGGCGCCCGGTCCGCCTCCCCATCGCGATAGGCTCCCACCAGCAGGAGGTCCGGCACGGTCGGCGGTGCTTCCCGGGCGAGCGCGACCAGCAGGGCAATGGTCGCGTCGTCGGCCCAGTGCAAGTCGTCGAGGAACAGGACGAGGGGCCGCCCGGGCTGCCCGAAGCCCGCCAGCATCCCTAGGATCGACGCGTGCATCCGCTCCCGCGCCTGCTCCGCCGGCAGGTCGGCGAGGGCGGGCGCGCGGCCGATCACGAGTTCCAGGTCCGGGACCAGTTCCATCACCGGCTGTCCGTGGCCGCCGAGACGGGCGAGGAGCCTTCGTCGTCCTTCCGTCAGCTCCGTCCCGCTCGCGCCCAGAAGGCCGTCGACCAGCCCCCTGAGCGCTTGCGCGAGGCCGCCATAGGGCAGGTCCCGATGATGCTGGTCGGACTGTCCCTCGCCGAACATGCCGGCCCCGGCTCCGCATCGCGGCTGGAGCGATCGCGCCAGCGCCGACTTGCCCGCGCCCGGAGGACCGGAGACGAGAACCACCTCCGGCCGGCCGGTCGCGGCGACGCGCGCGAAGGCCTCGGTCAGGATCGTCACCTCCCGGTCCCGGCCAATCAGCCGCTTCGGCAGGATCAGCCTGGGCACGGCATCCCGGTCGAGGCGAAACGGCGCGACGGTGCCGCTGGCCCGCCACCGCGCCCGGCATCGGGCGAGGTCCGAGGCGAGGGACTCCGCGCTCTGGTAGCGACCCGCCGGATCCTTGGCGATCAGCTTCAGGACGATGTCGCCCAGGATCGCCGGCATGTTCCGCAGGGCGGCCGGGCTCACGGGCTCGAGGGCGACATGGGCGTGGAGCCACCCGGCCGTGCCCGTCGCCGTCAGCGGCAGCGTTCCAATCAGCAGCTCGTAGAAGACGACCCCCAGGGAATACAGGTCGCTGCGGTGGTCGGCCCGGGGGCCTGAGCGGCGTGCCGCCTCGGGAGCCGCATAGGGCAGTGCGTCATCGGCCACGGGGAGCGTGCCGCCGTCGCCGGGCCGGTCGAGATCGATGCCGCGTCCGAACGAGCGCAGGCGGACCGCTCCGTCGCGGCCGCGCACCAGATTGCCCGGTCTGACGTCGCGGTGGAGGATGTTGCGCGCATGGGCGTGGGCGAGCGCCGCGGCCGCTTCCACCGCCGTGTCGAGGACGTCGGAGAGGGAGGCCCCATCCGGGACCAGCGCCCGGTCGCCGTCGTCCGGGAAGACGAGAACGGGACCGTCCGGCCGGCGGAGCAGGGCCACGGGCTTGACGCAATGAGCGGAATCCAGTCGCCTGGTGAGGCGTTCCTCGGCCTCGATCTCGCGGCACGCCTCGCTCGCCGACCATCGCGCCGTCGCGATCAGCCAGATCCGGCCCGTGGATGGATCCTCGATTCGGTAGCGCGCGATCTCCCGCTCCCTCCCCAGCAGAACCATGCTGGGGAGGCTGAGGAGCGCTTCGTCGAAGGGGCTGGCGGAGGCGGCTCGCTGGAAACAGCCACGGTTTGGCACCCCGGTCTCCTCTCCCGCGACAGGTCGGGCGACATGTCGCCTCGACGGCATCCTTTCACGTTGCGCGGATGAGGAGACCGTAGCGCTGGGTCATGCCGGCGTCTTGGACGATTGCACGGTCCTTGTTTTCGTCGCGCCGGCTCGGTGCCGGCCGTTCCCCGCCATACCAAGGTTTGCCCCCTCCCATGCGAAGGCATGGCGGGAGGCTCCGGGAGATGAATGGCGCGCGCTCCAGCTCCCCGCCACCCTGGTCCCCATCTTCCGCGACGACGGGGACGGGCTATGCCGGCGAGGGCGGGCGAACGGTGGATGCAGGGTGCGGGCCGCCGTCTCGCGAGCGTTGCCGTGGAGGCGGGCCCGGCGCTGTTCGGGCTGCGCATCGCGCTCGCGGCGCTCGCGGCGTTGTGGCTGGCGATGCGGCTCCAGCTCGAGAACCCGCGCTGGGCCGCCTGGACGGTCATGTCCCTCGCTCTGCCGACCCGCGGGCAGGTGGCACAGAAGGGGCTGTGGCGCGCCGCCGGGACCATCGTGGGCCTCGCGGCGGGCCTCGTCGCGGTCGCGTGCTTCGCCCAGAGCCCCCTGGCCATGGGGGTCTTCCTCGCCCTCTGGCTCGCCGCGACCGCCGTCATCGGCGGCTACCTGCCGGCCCTGGCCTCATATGGCGCGGCGCTGGCCGGCCTCACCGCCGCGCTCGTCGTGGTGCTGAGTGCCGCCGCGCCGCTCGACGCCTTCGCGCTGTCGCTGGAGCGCGCATCGAGCATCATCCTGGGGGTGATCTGCGCCACCGTCGCGAGCGCGATCGCCGAGATGCTTCAGGGTGCCGGAATCCCGGCACCGTCATTGGCGGCGCGCCCGTCCGCCTCCGTGATCGCCGCCAACGGCTTTCGCACCCTCGTGCTGGTCGCCGCCGCCTGGACGATCTGGATCGCGACCGCCTGGCCGTCCGGCGGGATCTTCGTGGTCCTGTCCGTGAGCCTCGGCCTGATGTTCTCCACCCTGCCGGACGCGGACCGGCAGGCCTGGGGCTGCCTCTGGGGCGTTGCCCTCGGCCAGGCGAGCGGCCTGTTGCTCAAATACGCGGTCCTGACCGCGACACCGGCTTTCGGCCTCCTCGCCGCCGTGCTGTTCCCCTTCCTGCTGATGGGCGGCGTCGGGATGACGGACCGCCGGACGATCGCACCGGCGATCGGGTTCAACCTCACCTTCCTGCTCGCCGTCGCCCCGACCAACCCGATGCAGTACGACCTGTCGGCCTCCCTCAACGAGGCCGTGGCGGTCTTCGGCGGCGTCGCCTTCACGGTCGCGGGCTTCCGGTTCGTCCTGCCCCACCGGCTCTGGAGGCTGCCATGATCCTGCCCTTGCGCGAGATCGACGTCGCGGGCGTCCTCGTCGCCCCCCTCGCCCTCTGCATTCCGGCTGCGATCGCCGGGAGCTGGGCCGCACTCGCCGCCCTGCGCCGGGTCCCCGCCTGTCCCGCCTGGACCCGCTCGCCCGTCCTTGAACTGGCGCTGTTCGTGTCGGTGCTGTCCGGCCTCGTTCTCCTGCTTGGAAGGGTCTGAAACCATGCACGACGCAATCGGGCGGCCGGAGCCCTCCACCCTGGTCCGCGGCGGGCCCCAGGCGCCCGTACCCTCGGCTTTCGGACTCTTTGCCGTCGCGCTGGCTCTCGCCGGGTCGGGGCTCCTCGCCTGGTTCGCCTGGGCCTCATACGTCGATGCGCCCTGGACCCGCGACGGCACCGTGCGCGCCTACACGGCCCAGGTCGCGCCCGAGATCTCCGGCCGCGTCACGGCAGTCCTCGTCGCCGACAACCAGCGCGTCGCCAAGGGCGACATCCTGTTCCGCATCGACCAGCGCGACGCCCGGATCGCCGTCGCGCAGGCCCAGGCTGCCCTCGACAGGGCGCAGGCGCAAATGATCAACGCCCGGGCCGAAGCGGCGCGGCGCGAGAAGCTCACCGATCTGGCGGTCACGGCGGAGGAGCGGGAGACATACGAGAGCAGTGCGCAGGGCGCGCAGGCAGCCTACCAGGGCGCCGTCGCGGACCTCGCCGGCGCGAAGCTCGCGCTGGAGCGGACGGAGGTGCGCTCGCCGGTCAACGGCTACGTCACCAACCTCCTTCTGCAGGCCGGCACCTACGCCATCAAGGGACAGGCCGCGGTGACGCTGATCGATGCCGACAGCACCTGGGTCACCGGTTACTTTGAGGAGACCCAGGTCGCCCGCATCCGCATCGGCGATCCGGCCGAGATCGTCCTGATGGGTTATCCCGCGGCGGCGATCCCGGGGCGGGTCGATAGCCTGGGCTATGGCATCACCGACCCCAACGCGGCGCCCGGGGTCGCCGGCTTGCCGGCGGTCAATCCTGTCTTCACCTGGGTGCGCCTTGCCCAGCGCATCCCGGTCCGCATCGCGGTCTCGGACTGGCCGAAGGGCCTGCATGTCGCGGCGGGCATGACCGCGACCGTGCAGGTGCGCGAACGTGGCGGGTCGGCCGGCTGCGGCGGCTGCGTCTCGTCCGTCTCGCCGCAAGCCCGCTCCATGCTGCCGGATGATCAAAGCATATCAAAGGATGATTGAGGTGCATCGCGGTCGGCGGCATCGTCGACGGCACGTCGCCACCGAACAGACGACGTGATCCGGATTTTCCACAAGTAGACCGACTCTCCCCGGACGGAATGAGTTTTCCTTCTGCCAGCTTTCTCGAGGGCACAGCGACGCCTGCGCCCGTTCTCGACCTGCAAGGAAATCGCACCATGGACGCTCTGTCTCGCCGCAGCATGCTCGCGCTGGCCGCCACCGGCAGCCTCGCGGCCGCGACCTCGGCCCGCGCTGCCGAATTCGGCAATCCCGACCGTCCGCCCCAGGGCGCCGTCAACGCAAGCCCGGGCGCACTCTCCGATCCCGGACCGCAGAGCCCGCCCCTGGCGGCGCAGTTCCCCTCCGCCCAGAACCCGCCCGCCACCGATGTCGGCGACATGCAGACCTTCTGGTCGTCGTTCAATACGGCGCACCGGCGGATCCAGTCCGGCGGCTGGGCGCGGCAGGTCACGCAGGCCGACTTCCCGATCTCGACCGCGGTATCGGGCGTCAACATGCGGCTCTCCGCCGGCGGCATCCGGGAGATGCACTGGCACCTCGCGGCCGAGTGGGCCTACATGACCGCCGGGCGCTGCCGCATCACCTATCTCGACGCGGAGGGCCACGCTTCGGTCCAGGACGTGGCCAAGGGCGACCTCTGGTACTTCCCGGCCGGCATGCCCCACTCGCTCCAGGGCCTCGGGCCGGAAGGCTGCGAGTTCCTGATCGTCTTCGACGACGGCAGCCAGTCCGAGTTCGGCACGCTGCTCGTCACCGACTGGCTCGCCCACACACCGCCGGAGGACCTCGCGCTCAATTTCGGCCTGCCGGCCGAGGCCTTCCGGTCGATCCCGCTCGACGACCTGTGGATCTTCCAGGGCCGCGAGCCGGGCTCGCTCGCCGCCGACCAAGCGCAGGTCGCCTCGGCCGGCAGTCCGCCCGAGCCCGTCACCTTCTCGCTCGAGCGCACGGTGCCGGTCCGCGAGAACCGCTCCGGACGCCTGCAGATGGCCGACAGCCGGACCTTCAAGGCGTCGAAGACCATCGCGGCGGCGATCGAGGTCATCAAGCCGGGGGCGATGCGCGAGATGCACTGGCACCCGAACGCCGACGAGTGGCAGTACTACGTTCAGGGCGAGGGCCGCATGACCGTCTTCGGCGCCGGCCCGCGCGCCCAGACCGCCGATTTCCGCGCAGGCGACCTCGGCTACGTCAAGAAGAGCAACGGCCACTACGTCAAGAATACCGGCACGACCGACCTGATCTTTCTCGCGGTGTTCAAGACCGCGCAGTACCAGGAGATCAGTCTGTCCGACTGGCTGACGCACACGCCGCCGGAGCTGGTCGCCCAGCACCTCAACATCGATCCCTCCGTGCTCGCCCGCATGAGCAAGGACCGCCCCGGCCTGGTGCCGGCCTGATCCCCGGCCGAGGAGACCGACGATGGCCAAGCTCCCGACGGGCAAGCCCCGCATCCACCCCTACGCCCAGCCGGCCGGCGGCTGGGGCGCGCTCGCCGCCACTGCCAAGGCGCTCGCCGGGCAGGGCATCCTCGCCCGTGGCGGGGCAACCCTGCTCCACATGAACCAGCCGGCGGGCTTCGATTGCCCCGGCTGCGCCTGGCCCGACCCGGACCATACCAGCGCCTTCGAGTTCTGCGAGAATGGCGCCAAGGCCGTGGCCTGGGAGGCGACCGAGAAGCGCTGCTCGCCCGAGGTGCTGTCCGCCCACACCGTCTCGGCGCTCGCGGGCTGGAGCGACTACGACCTTGAGATGCTGGGCCGGCTGACCCACCCGATGGCCTACGATCCCGGAACCGACCGGTACGTCCCGGTCTCGTGGGAGGAGGCGTTTACGCGCATTGGCGCGGTCCTGCGGGCGCAGGACGACCCGAACCGGGTCGAGTTCTACACCTCGGGCCGCGCCTCCAACGAGGCCGCCTTCCTCTATCAGCTCTTTGCGCGTGCCTACGGCACCAACAACTTCCCCGATTGCTCCAACATGTGCCACGAGGCGACGAGCGTCGGCCTGCCGCAGAGCCTCGGCGTCGGCAAGGCGACGGTCCTGCTGGAGGATTTCGACCACGCCGATGCCATCTTCATCTTCGGCCAGAACCCCGGCACCAACTCACCCCGCATGCTGACCTCCCTGCGGGCGGCAGCCCGGCGGGGCGCGGCGATCGTCAGCGTCAACCCCTTGCGCGAGCGGGCGCTGGAGCGCTTCCAGGCGCCCCAGAACCCGCTCGAGATGGCGACGCTCTCGGCGACCCCGATCTCCTCGCTCTACCTCCAGGTCCGGGTCGGGGGCGACGCGGCCGTGCTCAAGGGGATGATCAAGAGCTGCCTGGAGGCCGACGACGCCGCGCGGGCGGCGGACCTCGCGCCGGTCCTCGACGGGGACTTCATCCGCGGCCACACGACCGGCTTCGAGGCGATGGCGGCCGACATCCGCGCAACGTCCTGGGAGGCGATCGTGCACGCCTCCGGGCTGCCGAGAGCGGAGATCGAGGCGGCCGCGAAGGTCTACCGGGAGGCCAAGGCCGCGATCCTGGTCTACGGCATGGGCCTCACCCAGCACCGCCGCGGCACCGAGAACGTCCGCCTCCTCACCGACCTCGCACTCCTGCGCGGCAATGTCGGCCGGCCGGGGGCCGGGGTCTGCCCGGTGCGCGGCCATTCGAACGTCCAGGGCGACCGGACGGTCGGCATCACCGAGAAGCCGGCGCCGGACTTCCTCGACCGGCTCGGCGAGGCTTTCGGATTCTCGCCGCCGCGGGCCCACGGCCACGACGTGGTGCGGGCGATCGAGGCGATGATCGCCGGGCAGGCGCAGGTGTTCATCGGGCTCGGCGGCAACTTCGCGGCGGCCGCACCCGACACGCCGGTGACCCAGGCGGCGATGCGAAATCTCGCTCTCACGGTGCAGATCTCGACGAAGCTCAACCGCGGCCATCTCGTGCACGGGCGCGAGGCCTTCATCCTCCCCTGCCTTGCCCGTTCGGAGATCGACCAGCGGGCCGCCGGCCCACAGGCCATCACCGTCGAGGACTCGATGTCGATGGTGCACGCCTCGGCGGGCCGCAACGCGCCGGCCTCCGCCCATCTCCTGAGCGAGCCGGCGATCATCGCCGGGCTCGCCCGCGCGACGCTGGGCAGCAGGCCCGACATCCCCTGGGAGGAACTGGTCGCGGATTATGACCGGATCCGCGAGGCGATCGAGCGGGTCTTTCCGATCTTCCAGGGCTACAACGCCCGGATCCGCGAGCCGGGCGGCTTCCACCTGACCTCGCTGGCGCGCGAGCGCATCTGGGCGACGCCGAGCGGCCGGGCGCAGTTCTCGGCCTATCCGGGGCTCGGCGAGGACCCGCCGGTGGCGGAGGAGGGCGTGCTGCAGCTCACGACCCTTCGCAGCCACGACCAGTACAACACCACGCTCTACTCGCTCTCGGACCGCTATCGCGGCGTGTTCAACCAGCGCCTGGTGGTGTTCCTCAGCCCCGAGGAGATGAAGCGGCGCGGGCTCGGCATCGGTGCCCTCGTCGCCCTGGAGACGGTGTCCACGGACGGCGTGCAGCGCCGGGTCGAGGGATTGAAGGTTGTGCCCTACCGGATCCCCGAGGGCTGCTGCGGCGCCTACTACCCGGAGACGAACCCGCTCGTCCCGCTCTACGCCCGCGACCCGCAGAGCGGGACACCGTCCTCGAAGGCGATTCCGGTCCGCATCGTGCCGATGGCCGGCTGACGGATCCAAGGTCTAGCGCCTCCGTCGCGGCGAGGGGCTGGGCCACGAGCCTTCAGCCCGCGGATGCCGCGGCGCCCTGCTGGCGACCACTCCGTCCCGGCGGATCGCCCGTGCAGCAGGGCCGCCCCGATCCAGGCGCCGTCAATTTTTTGATCGGCAAATGAATATGATACTACTTACCTAGCGATATTATTGTTTTTTATTTATGGCCTGGAACAAATGCTCAACACCACTTGCGATGAAATGAAACCCACACCAATCAGGATTGGTCGATCATCACGACACGATCTCCAGTCTTTCACGACACAGGCCTCCGACGCGCTGCCAGGCACGCTGCACATTGGCGAGGATGCGTTCGATCGAATGGGGTACCTCGTCCAGTTGGCGGCGCGCGACCTGCCGCTTCATGGCTTCGGCCTGCAGCACGACCGCCGTGAAGGCATCGATGGCCTCGATCATCGCGGCGTCCCGGCTATCCTCGACACCGGCGGGTTCCGCGGGCAACGTCCAGGTCGCCATTGGCTCACCATCGCGTTCGATGGCGATCCGCACCGCCGCGACATTTCCGGCGAAGTCGCGATCGAGGCGGACCTGAACGCGCCGCCGAACCGGCAACATCGTGCGCCGGCGCACCATCTGCTCGATCTCGCAGTCCTCGCGATTGTCCAAAGCCTGGGCGATCGCCTGGCGGATGAGATCGAATTCGTACGGATCGAGAGCGCCGATCTTTGCCCCGTCGTCATCCAAGCCCGACCTCGGGACGATTTCGGTTGCCTTGACCATTGCCGTGCTCCCAGTGCTCTGCGAACGTCCGGAAGAGGTAGCCGATGGGCGACTGGCCGGGTTGCAAAAAACTGAAAAAATGTCGCCCTCAGCCTGCCGACCGCGTCGCCGGCGGGCGCAACGACAGGGCGAACAGAGCTGCGGCGACCGTCGTGGTCACCGCGGC
>JAEWKL010000516.1 GCA_023386115.1 Pseudomonadota bacterium | reverse complement strand
GTGCGGGCGGGCGGGGCCATCGACCTCGCCTTCCGGGCACCGCGGGAGCGCCCGCCGCCGATCGTCGCGCTCTGCGACATCTCCGGCTCGATGGCGGAGTATTCCCGGCTGTTCCTGCATTTCCTGCACGCGCTCTCCGAGCAGCGCCGGGTGCACAGCTTCGTCTTCGCGACGCGGCTCACCAACATCACCCGCGAGCTGACCCGCCGCGATCCCGACGAGGCGCTCGCCCGCGCCAGCGCCCGGGCCCAGGACTGGGAGGGCGGCACCCGCATCGCCGAGGCCCTGCACCTGTTCAACCGGCACTGGTCGCGCCGGGTGCTCGGGGGCGGCGCCGTGGTGCTCCTGTTCACCGACGGGCTAGAGCGCGAGGTGACACCGGAGCTGACCCACGAGATGGACCGCCTGCGCCGCTCGTGCCGGCGCCTGGTCTGGCTCAACCCCTTGCTGCGCTTCGAGGGATTTTCGGCGCGGGCGAGCGGCATCCGGGCGATGCTGCCCCATGTCGACGATTTCCGGCCGATCCACAGCCTGTCGGCGATGGCCGACTTGTGCCGCGCGCTCGGCGCACACCAGCCGCGCGGCCGCGCGCCGACGGCGTGGTTGCGCGAGGCCGGCTGACACCTAACTCTTGCAGCGGGGCTCGCCAGTCCCGGAGACTCTTCCATGCTGTCGACAGACACCGACATCCTCGCCACCGCCGAGGCCTGGCGCGAGGCCGGCCGCGGCGTGGCTTTGGCCACCGTGATCGAGACCTGGGGCTCGGCCCCGCGTCCGGTCGGCTCGCACCTGATCATCGATCAGGAGGGCAACTTCCTCGGCTCGGTCTCGGGCGGCTGCGTCGAGGGCGCGGTCATCGCCGAGGCCGCCGACGTGATCGAGGACGGCCAACCCCGGGTGCTCGAATTCGGCGTCGCCGACGAGACCGCCTGGCGGGTCGGCCTGTCCTGCGGCGGGCGCATCCGCGTGCTGGTCGAGCCGGTCGCGTGAGGCTCGACATCCTGCGGGAGATGAACCGGGAGCGCGCCGCCCGCCGCGCCGTCATCCTGGTCACCAACCCCGCCGACGGCGCCCAGCGCCTGGTGCGGGAGGCCGAGGCCGACGCCGATCCGCTGGCCTCCGAGCTGTCGGCGCGGTTCCGCTCCGGCAAGAGCGGGATCGTCGAGGCGGAGGGGCAGTCGCTGTTCCTCACCGTGCAGGTGCCGCCGCCGCGCCTCGTCGTCGTCGGCGCAGTCCATATCAGCCAGGCTCTCGCCCCGATGGCGAAGGCGACGGAACTCGACGTGGCGATCATCGATCCGCGCACCGCCTTCGCGACGCCGGAGCGCTTTCCCGACGTGACGCTGCTGCCGCTCTGGCCGGACGACGCCCTGGCGCAGCTGCCGCCGCTCGACCGCTACACCGCCCTCGCGGCCCTGACCCACGATCCGAAGATCGACGACCCGGCTCTCGTCGCGGCGCTCAAAGCCGAATGCTTCTATGTCGGGGCGCTGGGCTCCCGGAAGACGCATGGACGGCGCGTCGAGCGCCTGACGGCCGCCGGCCTCGGCGACGAGCAGATCGGCCGCATCGCCGCGCCGATCGGCCTCGACATCGGCGCCGTCAGCCCGGCCGAGATCGCCGTCTCGGTTCTGGCCCAGGTGATCGCGGCCTTGCGCCAGGACCGGCGCCGGGCGCCCGCATGAGGTTCGGCCCGGTTCCGATCACCCGGGCCGCCGGGCTGATCGCCGCCCACTCGGTCCGCGCCGGCGACGCGGTGGTGAAGAAGGGCCGGCCGATCGGCGCCGGGGACGCGGCGCGGCTCGAAGCCGCCGGCATCACCGAGGTGGTGGCGGTGACCCTCGAGCCGGGCGATGTCGGCGAGGACGAGGCGGCCAAGACGCTCGCTGCCGCGGTGGCGGGGCCGGGCGTCACCGTCGAGCCGCCCTTCACCGGGCGGTCGAACCTGCACGCCTCGCAGGCGGGCCTGCTCGTCCTCGACGAGGCGGCGATCGCCGCCGTCAACCGCATCGACGAGGCGGTGACCCTGGCGACCCTGGTGCCGTTCAAGCCGGTCGTGCCCGGCGAGATGGTGGCGACGGTCAAGATCATCCCCTACGCGGTGCCGGGCGCGATGCTGGAGCGGGCGCTCGACGCGGCGGCCCCGGCGATCCGGGTCGCGCCCTATCGCCTGACCCGGGTGGCGGCGATCTCGACCCTGCTGCCCGGCCTTAAATCCAGCGTCGTCGACAAGACCTTGCGCACCCTCGACGCCCGGCTGAGCCCCGCCGGGGCCGGGATCGTGGCCGAGACCCGCGTTTCGCACGAGGCCGGCGCCGTGGCGCAGGCCTTGCGCGACGCGGTCGAGCGCGACGGTGCGGAGCTCGCGGTGGTGTTCGGCGCCTCGGCCATCGCAGACCGGCGCGACGTGATCCCGGCCGGGATCGAGGCCGCCGGCGGCGTGGTCGACCATCTCGGCATGCCGGTCGATCCCGGCAACCTGCTGCTGCTCGGGCGCTTGAACGACTCACCGGTGATCGGCGCTCCCGGCTGCGCCCGCTCGCCGAAGGAGAACGGCTTCGACTGGGTGCTGCAACGGCTCCTCGCCGGCCTGCCCGTCACTCGCGACGACATCGTCGGGTTCGGGGTCGGCGGGCTGTTGATGGAGATCGTGTCGCGGCCCCAGCCCCGGGGCGGCGGGGAGAGCGCGGATGAACCTTGAGCCCGTGGGCACGGTGCTGCTCGCCGCCGGCCGCGGCACCCGCTTCGGCGCCAGCCCGAAGCTCCTGAGCCTCCTCGACGGCAAGCCCCTGGTGCGCCATGCGGCGGAGGCCGCGGTGGCGGCGGATCTCGGACCGGTGGTGGCCGTGCTCGGCCATGCGGGCGGGGAGGTCCGCGCGGCGCTCGCCGGACTGCCGCTGACCCTGGTCGACAACCCCGATTATGCGAAGGGCCTGTCGACCTCGCTCCAGGCCGGTCTCGGCGCCCTGCCGGACGACGTCACGGCGGCGTTCGTGCTCCTCGGCGACATGCCGCGGGTCGGGCCACTCCTGCTGGTGCGGCTCGCCGAGGCGTTCCGCGCCGCGCCTGTCGCTCCCTCCGCGGTGGTGCCGGTGCGGGACGGGCAGCGCGGCAACCCGGTGCTGCTCAACCGCCGGCTCCTCTCCCTAAACCTCGCGGCGCTGACCGGCGATCGCGGCGCCGGCCCGCTGCTGGCGCGGCGGGACGACGTGCTGGATCTGCCCGTGGCCGAGGCCGGCGTGCTGATCGACGTGGACACGCCGGCCGCCTTGGCCGATTTGTCGTGAGGGTTACAGCCGCGCGGCCAGCACCTTCAGGCCGGCCCCGGCGAAGAGCACCGCGAAGGCGCCCTCGAACCAGCGCCGCAGGCGCAGGTAACCCTGCGCCAGCCGGCTGTTCGAGAACAGCAGGGCGTAGCCGGTGAAGATCGCGGCGCTCTGAAGGCCAACAGCGGCGATCACCAGGACCAGTTCCGCCGGAGAGGCCTGCGGCGACAGGCCGAGCGTGTAGAGCGAGCCGAAGAACAGGATCGCCTTCGGGTTGGTCAGGTGCAGGGCGAGGCCCTTGGTGTAGGCTCGCGAGGCCGACACCTTGGCGGCGTTTCGCTCCATCGCAGCCGGTCCACGGATCGCGCTGCGCGCCGACTTGAAGGCCAGGAGCAGCAGGTAGGCGCCACCGCAATAGCGCAGCACCTCCAGCATCCAGCCGCTCGACGCCATGATGGCCGCGAGCCCGAGGGCCGCGGCCACCGACCAGGTCACCGATCCGGTCACGACGCCGAGGGCGAGCGCCAGGCCGGTGCGGCGGCCGGCCTGCATCGCGGTGTCGGCGATCGCCAGGGTGGCGGGGCCGGGGCTGGCGCTGGCGACGAACGCCGCCGAGAGGATCAGCGGAAGGTTGATCGAGAGGGACATCGCGTCTTCCCAGCTGGAGGCGGGGGCTCCACCCGGTCGGGCCCGCCCCCGCGCGAAAAACCTCCCGACCGCGACCAACGCTCTGGCGCGCGGCCGGGCGTCAGCCGTCACGCGAACGTGACCCTCACGCCCCGGCCGCGGC
>JAEWKL010000476.1 GCA_023386115.1 Pseudomonadota bacterium | reverse complement strand
CCTCCGGGGGCCGGCGGCCGGGTAACCCCCATCGAGATCCCGCGCCCGCGGGGGGACCCCCCCCGCGGGGGCGTTCTCATGCCCGAATTACCGCGATCGGGGAGGGGGATGCCGCCAATCCCGCTCTTGCCGCTGCGCGACGGCCGGGGGTAGAACACGCCGGGAGCGAGGCGCGCCAAGGACTTGCGGGAAACGACCCGCGGCCGAGCCGCCTTCCGGAGTTCTGACCAGGATACGGGCGCCGCATGGCCATCGATGCCGAACTTCTCCTCGACCGGCGCTCCTTGCGCCGGAAGCTGTCCGTCTGGCGCGCGATCGGGATCGGGGCGCTGATCGTCGCCGCCGGCGCCGTCGGCTGGCGGGCGGCCGGGGGCAGGGGGCTCTCCGCCGTCACGCCGCAGATCGCCCGCATCAGTATCGACGGCTTCATCGCCGGCAGCGAGAAGACCCGCGAGCTGATGAAGCGCGTCGGCGACTCGAGCGCCGTCTCGGGTGTCGTCGTCTCGATCAACTCGCCGGGCGGCACCACGACCGGCTCGGAAGAGCTCTTTCGCAATCTGAGGCAGCTCGCCGAGAAGAAGCCGATCGTCGCCTTCGTCGACGGGACGGCGGCGTCCGGCGCCTACATCACGGCGATCGCCGCCGACCACATCGTGGCGCGCGAGACGGCGCTGGTCGGATCGATCGGCGTGCTGTTCCAATATCCCGAGCTCTCCGGCCTCCTCGACAAGGCCGGGGTGAAGGTGGAGGAGATCAAGTCCTCGCCGCTCAAGGCCGAGCCGAGCGGCTTCCACCCGACCCCGCCGGAGGCCCGCGCCGCCCTGCAGGCGATCGTCGGCGACACCTTCGGCTGGTTCAAGGACCTGGTGGCCGAGCGCCGGAAGATGAATCCGGACCAGATCAAGGCGGTGGCCGACGGTCGGGTGTTCAGCGGCCGCCAGAGCGTGCCCCTCGGCCTGATCGACGAGACCGGCAGCGAGCGCCAGGCCGTCGCGTGGCTCGAGCGCGAGAAGGGCGTAGCCAAGGACCTGCCGGTGCGGGACTGGAAGCCGCGCTCCGACAACCGCTTCGGCCTGTTCTCGGCCGCGGCCTTCGGCGCCGGGCTCCTCGGCTACGACGACCTCGCCGCGCGGCTGCGGCAGGCCGGCTCCGAGACGGAGAGCCTGACCCAGGGCGGCCTGCTCGCGGTCTGGCGGCCGTAAAAGCTCGAAAAAAGCCTCTCGCGCCACTTTCCCGGCCGGCCCCGCCTCTCTCGAGACCATACCGCCCATGATCAAGTCCGAGCTGGTGCTCAAGATCGCCGAGCAGAACCCGCACCTGTATCAGCGCGACGTCGAGAACATCGTCAACGCCATCCTGGACACGATCGCGGACGCCCTCGCGCGGGGCGACCGGGTCGAGCTGCGCGGCTTCGGCGCCTTCTCGGTCAAGCGTCGGGAGGCGCGGCGCGGCCGCAACCCGCGCACCGGCGCCGCCGTGGCGGTGGCCGAGAAGGCGATCCCGGTCTTCAAGACCGGCAAGGAGATGCGCCTGCGCCTGAACGCCGCCGGGATCGGCGCCGACGAGCCGAGCCGGGCCGAGGCTGCCGCGAGCTGACGGATCGCCTCTGGCCCCCGGGCCGGCGCGCGTTACACTTGCCACACAGCATTTGCCACACGGGGCTTCTGTCCGGCGGTCCCGCTCCCTTTTCGCATCACCGACGAAAGACCGGGTTTCCCGATGATCCGCTTCCTCAAGGGCCTGATCCTGCTGCCCATCGCGATCGTGGTCGTGCTGTTGGCGGTGGCCAACCGCCAGCCGGTGATGCTGTCCTTCGATCCGTTCTCGAACGGGACGCCGGCCTTCAGCATGCCGATGCCGCTCTACGCGCTGATCTTCGCCGCGGTGGCCGTCGGCATCGTGGTCGGCGGCATCGGCTCCTGGCTCGGCCAGGGTGATACCCGCCGCGACCGCCGCGCCAAGGGCCGTGAGCTCGCCCGGCTGCGTCACGAGGCCGAGCGCCTGCGCCAGACCGCCTCGGCGAAGGCGCCCGGCCGCACCGCTCTGCCGGCTCCGGTCAGCCGCGCCTGATGCGCCTGATCGGCGAGGCCGAGATCGACGCGGCCCTGACCCCGGCCCGGATGATCGATGCTCTCGCGACGGCCTTCCGGGCCGGCGCGACGGCGCCGACGCGCCATCACCACGCGATCGAGACCGCCCCCGACGGGGCCTCGCTGCTGCTGATGCCGGCCTGGACGACCGACTATGTCGGGGTCAAGATCCTGACGCTGTTCCCGGGCAACCCGGCGAGGGGCCTCGACACGATCCAGGGCGGGGTCCTGCTCTGTGACGGGCGCGACGGCCGGCCGCTGGCCCTCCTCGACGGTGCCCGCCTGACGCTGTGGCGCACCGCGGCCGCCTCGGCGCTCGCCGCTCGCCACCTCGCCCGGGCCGACGCCGCCCGGATGGTGATGGTGGGGTCCGGCGCGCTCGCCCCGTATCTCGTAAGGGCGCATGGAGCGGTGCGGCCGATCCGCGACGTCGCGGTGTGGAATCGCCGGCCGGAAGGCGCCGAGCGCCTGGCGGCGGCCCTCGTCGCCGAGGGCATCAACGCTCACCCCGTCACCGACCTCGCGGCGGCGGTCGGGGCAGCGGACCTCGTCTCCTGCGCCACCCTCTCGACCGAGCCGCTGGTGCACGGCGCCTGGCTGCGGCCCGGCACCCATCTCGACCTCGTCGGCGCCTTCACGCCCACGATGCGCGAGGCCGACGACCGAGCCCTCCTGCGCGGGCCGGTCTATGTCGACACGCCCGATGCCCTCAAGAAGGGCGGCGACGTGGCCGTGGCGATCGCGTCCGGCGCCCTGACGCCCGAGGCGGTGGCGGGCGACCTCACCTCCCTGTGCCGCGGCGAGGCGCCCGGGCGGCCGAGCCCCGATGCGATCACGGTCTTCAAGTCGGTCGGCGCCGCGATCGAGGACCTCGCCGCCGCGGCGGCGGTGTGGGAGAGCCTGACGCGGCATCCTTGAGCCTCCGCGGCACGTGCAGGCGCGGGCGGATCGGCGTATAGGGAGCGGATGTCGCCCGCTCCCACACTCGTCAAGATCTGCGGCCTCAGCACGCCGGAGACGCTGGAGGCGTCGCTCGCCGCCGGTGCCGACCTGATCGGCCTCGTGCATTTTCCCAAGAGCCCGCGCCACGTCGACCTGGCCCTCGGCGCCGCCCTGTCACGGCAGGCAAGCGGCCGGGCCGAGCGCGTCGCCCTGCTGGTGGATCCCGACGATGCCCTCGTCGAGGCGGTGCTCGCGGCCCTCGACCCGGACTGGCTGCAGCTTCACGGCCAGGAGAGCCCGGAGCGGGTGGCGGCCCTGCGTGCCCGCGCCGGCCGCCCGGTGATGAAGGCGCTCGGCATCGCCACCGCCGATGACCTGGCCCGCGCCGCCCGCTACGCCGGCATCGCCGACCGGCTGCTCTTCGACGCCAAGCCCGCCCCCGGCGCGATCCTGCCCGGCGGCAACGGCCACGCCTTCGATTGGTCGCTCCTCGCCGGGGCCGGCCGCGATCATCCGTTCATGCTCTCCGGCGGCCTGACGCCCGAGACCGTCGCCGGGGCCCTGGTGGTGACCGCCGCGCAGGCGGTCGACGTGTCGTCGGGCGTCGAGTCGCGTCCCGGCCACAAGGACCCGGACCGCATCGCCGCCTTCGTGGCGGCAGCCAAAGCCGCCGCAGGCTCCGCTGACGCTGCCGCAGGGGCTGCGTCCGAACCGCAAATTGCCCCTGCGGCCCGAAGGGCGTAAGCCCCGCCGCCGAGGATGAGACCCACTTAAACCTCTCAGACATAAGAGTTCCTGCCGTGACCGCTCTCCAGACACCGAATTCGTTCCGCACCGGCCCCGACGAGCGCGGCCGCTTCGGCATCTTCGGCGGCCGCTTCGTGGCCGAGACCCTGATGCCGAACATCCTCGCCCTGGAGGAGGCCTATGCGGCGGCCAAGGCCGACCCGGCCTTCCAGGCCGAGATGACCGGCTACCTCACCCATTATGTCGGCCGGCCGAGCCCGCTCTACTTCGCGGAGCGGCTGTCCGATCACCTCGGCGGCGCGAAGATCTACTTCAAGCGTGAGGAGCTGAACCACACCGGCTCGCACAAGGTCAACAACGTGCTCGGCCAGATCCTGCTCGCCCGACGCATGGGCAAGCCGCGGATCATCGCCGAGACGGGGGCCGGCCAGCACGGCGTCGCCACCGCGACCCTCTGTGCCCGTTTCGGGCTCAAATGCGTCGTCTACATGGGCGCGGTGGATGTCGAGCGGCAGAAGCCGAACGTGTTCCGGATGAAGATGCTCGGCGCCGAGGTGGTGCCGGTCGAATCCGGCACCCGCACCCTCAAGGACGCGATGAACGAGGCCCTGCGCGACTGGGTCACCAACGTCGCCGACACCTTCTATTGCATCGGCACGGTGGCGGGCCCGCATCCCTACCCGGCGATGGTGCGCGACTTCCAGTCCATCATCGGCATCGAGACCAAGGCGCAGATGCTGGAGCAGGAGGGCCGCCTGCCCGATTCGCTCGTCGCCTGCATCGGCGGCGGCTCGAACGCCATGGGGTTGTTCCACCCCTTCCTCGACGACCGCGAGGTGGCGATCTACGGCGTCGAGGCGGCCGGCCACGGCGTGTCGAGCGGCCTGCACGCCGCCTCGCTCACCGGCGGCAAGCCCGGCGTGCTGCACGGCAACCGCACCTACCTGCTGATGGACGGCGACGGCCAGATCGCCGACGCGCACTCGATCTCCGCCGGCCTCGACTATCCGGGCATCGGCCCGGAGCACGCCTGGCTGCACGAGATGGGCCGCGTCACCTACCTGTCGGCGACCGACACGGAGACCCTGGAGGCGTTCCGGCTCTGCTCGCTGATGGAGGGCATCATCCCGGCCCTCGAGCCCGCCCATGCGCTGGCCAAGGTGATGGAGCTCGCCCCCCGCCTGCCGCGCGACCACCTGATGGTCGTCAACCTCTCCGGCCGGGGCGACAAGGACATCCCGCAGGTCGCCGAGATCCTGGGCGACGCCCTTTGAAACCCCTCGCGCCTTGCTGTGACAAGCGGGGCACGAAAAGACCTGCGACGGTTCCTTGACAGGGCCCGCCGCCTCCCCCTATATCCGCGCCACCGCAGAGCCGGACACGCACCGGCCACCGCGCGGCGGAGTAGCTCAGTTGGTCAGAGCAGAGGAATCATAATCCTTGTGTCGGGGGTTCAAATCCCTCCTCCGCTACCATCCGTTTAGCCCGCTTGGTCAATGACTTAGCGGGCTTTTTCGTGCTCGCTAGTCTGTCGCAGCGTGTTGTGATTGCCTGCAACACGGGTGCAGGTGTTACAATGGGTTACGACGTGGCGGAGGCGGCTCCATGCAACACGGGCGCAACACGTTTTGCGCACGAATTTCGACGGCAGCCCCGATCTCCGACGGGGTACGTCTAGCGGGCTCGCGAGAGACTGTCGCGGTGCATGCGGGGCTTGCGGCCGCTGCTTCCGAGGAGCCTGGGGCAACGGTGAGCTACCTGGCCGGCGGTGTCGCGTATGCCGGTTAAAGTGCCATCTAGGGTCCGCGCGCTTTCACCGCGACCGATCTAAGTCGCTTCAACACCGATCGCTGGGCATCAGAGAAATCTCCGGCAAGCCCGGAACGCTCCCCACGCTCTCGTGTTGCCCCCGCAAGACGCAACATCGAAGGAGAAGTTGATGCGGAAGCTCGCTATTATCTCCGCCGTGACGCTTTCTCTTGGAGCGATCAGCGCGACCGGCGCCCAGGCTCAGGGTTATGGGTACGGAGGCGGTGGCCGTCACGGTGGTTACGACCGTGGATATAGTTCCGGCTATGGCTCTGATCGCGGTTACGATCGCCGGGGACGTGGTCGCGGGTTGTCGACCGGCGCGGCCGTAGGCCTCGGAATCGCTGGTGTGGCAGCTGGTGCGGCGGCAGCGGGCGCTTACAACAACGGATATGGGCCGCGGTCGCGCCACGGCAGCGACTACTACGGCGAGCCCTACTAATCGCATTTCTAAGTTGAACACCCGGCCCCTGCTGCGCATCCCGCAGCGGGGGCTGAGCGATTCCAGGGCGACCTGGACAGCCTTCGCCACCCGATCCGCCGCCGCAACCAGAACCGCACCGAGGGGCTGCACGTACCGGCTGCTAATCGTCCCGCCAGCGTGCCCGAGCAACGCCTCGATGGTGCTGTCACTGTAGTAGAGTTCACCGGCCGTCGAGGCGAACGAAGGCCGGAGGGTGTGCGCTACACACCAGCTTCGAGGTGGCCGAATGGCCCTCGATCGCATATCGCTCAGCGCGGGCGCCCTGGTCCTGGGGCGCAACAGCCCGCAAGAGGGACAACCCGCACGATGCCGATCAAGGCGCTCAACGACCGCAAGAAGCTCTCGTCCGACTTCAACGAGGCCAACGACGCCTTCATCGACGCGGTGCTCGGCGCGCTCAAGGCCGGCGAGATCCCGCTCGACCTGGCGCGAGCCTACCTCGCACACCCGGTGGCGATGATGCATGCGAATGGGGCGCAAGCGGTGGCTGACTACTTCGAGCGGATCCTGTCGCAGAAGCCGAAGATCGATTGGACGCCGGGCGGCTGAACGCGGTGGTGGGCAGCGCTGCACGACCTGTGTTGCGATGCCAATGCGGGTGAGCACGTCCAGGCCAGCGACACGGCAGCCTTTCGCATCGAGTTGGGCGTAGATCTACTTCTATCTGACTGGCAACGCTGGCCGACGCACTGCGCGATCAACCTGGACCAGAACGTCCAAGGCACGCCAGGGCTTCGGCAAATGAACGACAGCGCTCGATAGCTCGTCGACCCGTGCCGTGGTCTGGCCGGAGGTGACTACGAGGCGGATGCTCGGCCATAACGCTTCGATCGCACGCGCGAGGTCGACGCCGTCCATGGCACCAGGGAGCTGAACGTCGGTGAACACCATCGCGACGTCGCCGCCCCGCTCCTTCAGCAGCGCCACCGCATCGTCGCCCGTATCACAGGTGACCACATCCAGCACGGTCTCTTCGAGGAGCGCCACGGCCATCTCGCGCATGTTCGGATCGTCCTCCAGCACGAGAACGAGGCGGCTCGGATCAGCGATTGCTGGCGCTTCGGCTCGGCCGAGAGCGTCCCGTCCGAGCAGCACGGCAACGAGCTCTTGAAGGCGGGCCGGGAGGGGTGTGTCGTCTAAGACGGGGAAGCTATCCAGCAAACCCTGCGCGACACCTTGACCGGCGGCGGCCGGACCCTCCGCCATTCCACGGTAGACGAGGTTGGCGTCGCGCATGCACCCTCCCTGCCCGGAGGAGATCTCGTGCCACGCTCCAGGTCTGCGATTAATCCACGTTAAGCGTCCGGATGGGCAAGCGCCGAGAGCGCCGTTGGTTTCAACGTAGCCGCTTGAATTTCCACCTCGTGGGCGGGACCGCTAGAGATCTCTCTCAGCGCCTTGCCGAAGCGGAGGCTTTCAGGGCTTCACGCGGCATAGGGCGTGGTTCCTCTCATTTGACAGAACACACCTGGGGCCGGCGCGTTGTGGCCGTGGCGCTCAACCTAGAGGATGGTCATGGCCCGCGACTACTTCGACGTTCACGACGGGCAGAGCCTCGACCGGGACGACGATCGGTGAGGGAGCGACGAGGAACCCGATACAGCTCCCTCGCAAGACAGCTGACCACGACGAGCATCAGCGCCGCCGCTAGAGAGCCCTTTTGCGGCACATGGCCATGGGCGGCGTGTTTCCGGTCACCTGAGCCTGACAGGCGTGTCAGCCACGGGTAAACCTCTCGGATGTCACAGACACTTGTCCCGGGTCGTCGCTGCGGCCCTTGTACCGCATGCTGCCAGGTTCTTGAGGTGAAGGCTCTCGCCAAGCCGGCCGGCGTCCTGTGCGAGCACAGCACAGGTGCGTCCTGTGGCATTTACCGCGATCGCCCGCAGGCGTGCGCCAAATGGTACTGCCTCTGGCGTAAGATCGAGGCGCTTCCAGACGAGCTGAGGCCCGATCGATCGGGCATATTACTCTCCCTCGAAACCGACCCCACAGCAGACGATCCCTTTCTTCGCACGCGTATCGTCTGCCGAGCGGTATACAGCGCTGATGATCTCGATCGGTGGGAGGCGATCGAAGCCGTCGCCATGTTCGCGCGCGAAGGCTCGCTACCGGTTTGGACGGCCGCCGGACAAAGGGCGTCCCTCATCTACCCGCCCGAGATGCATGCGGGCCATCTTCGGAGCATCATCCTGGGCGCTAAAGCGCCGGCGCTGCCAGACCCATCCCACGAGCAAGAGGCTGCAGCCTGGCGGCGGAAGCTCGGCTACGAGCCTGGGGATGCGAATTGTGCAGGAGACGGCGAGCCATCGGATGCGCTAAAGCGCATATCCATCAAGGGAGGTACGCATATGGCAACCGGTACGGTGAAGTGGTTCAACGGAACCAAGGGCTTCGGTTTCATCCAGCCCGATGACGGCGGACAGGATGTGTTCGTCCATATCTCTGCGGTGGAAAAGGCAGGCCTTCGCGACCTGGCGGACGGCCAGAAAATCTCTTACGAGGTGGTGGTCGACCAGCGTCGCGGCAAATCCTCTGCAGAAAACCTGAAGATCGATTAAGGTTGTGGTCGTGCCGGCAGCTCTTGGAGCGGCCGGCCGAAGAAGGCGCAGGCTGCCGAGTGAGGTGTACGATGGCGATGAGGCACACTGCTCTCATCGCCCGGAACGAAAGGCCGCATAGCGGCATTCCCCACAGCTGCTAGCTCGGCCTTAGGGAGTGCCGGTTCATGAGCCTCTTGATCCTCCTCATCGTCTTAATCCTGCTCTTCGGTGGCGGTGGCAGCTTCTACGGCGGAGGTCGCTACCGCACCGGCGGCCTCGGCATCGGCGGCGTCCTGCTCATCATCCTGATTGTGCTCCTGCTGACTGGCCGGATCACAATTTGACTTCGTCCTGACGCTCTCCCCATGCGACTTCGGTCATCATCTCGTCCGGAAGCGGGCTGAACCGCCCCGGGTTTCCTGGAGGCTCCACCTTCTGCGAGGATGGAGCCATGACGAAGCGAACAGCCCCGTTTTCCCCTGAGGTGCGCCAGCGTGCGGTGCGGATGGTGCGCGACCATGAGGGCGAGCACGGCTCGCAATGCTCGTCGATCCAGTCGATCGCGGCCAAGATCGGCTGCTCGGGCGAGACGCTGAGGAACTGGATGCGTCAGTCCGGGGGGATCAGGGTGTGCGTCCTGGCCAGACGACGGACGAGCGCGAGCGGATCAAGGCGCTCGAGCGAGAGAACCGTGAGCTGCGTCAGGCCAACGAGATCCTGCGCAAGGCCTCGGCGTATTTTGCTTTTGCCGAGCTCGACCGCCGGTCACGGCCATGATCAGCGATTCAACGGAGCAGCGGACAGACCTCGTCAAGTCGGGTGACTGATGCTGCGCCAGTCTACCTCGGACTCGCTGCAGGCCGGCGTCGACACAACCCCGTACAAGGGGTGATCCGCAGCTGCTAAGCCGACCAGATGGGCCGAGGTCCGCCAGTAGTGATGCAGCCAAGCCCGCCACCTCGGCTGATCCTCGTAGATGCCGCCCTCGTACACGAAGAACGCCCGCCCACCCGCAGGTGCCAAGCGGTGGAGCAGGTCGCGGTGCCAGCTCAGCGGCGAGAGTGCCCCCACCAGCACTCGGCACTCACCCGCCCGCGCGGAGACCAGGCGCACGAGCCCCGTCCCCTGCCACTCCTCGATCACGAACCCGCTTCGCTCCAGGAAGCCGGCAACCGCTTGATCCTCGCGCACCAATGCAGGGTCAGCGAGGGCTGCGGCCTGGAGGCCCAAGCTGAACCCGAGCGCAACCTTGATGCCGAGGCTCAGACCCAGCAGGCCTACGAAGAGGCACCTAAGCATGCGCGGGTGCCCTCCCGCGCGTTCCGTAAGAGCACAGGATCACGATCAACGCGAGCGTCAACCACCCCGCCACTCCCGCTCCGATGGGACCGTGCAGCAGGTCGTAGTGGTTCGGGTACAGGACCATCAGGCCCATTCGCGCGACGTTGATGACGGTGACAGCCAGGCCTGCAAGGCCGCACCAGCCGACGCTGAGAGGCGACCATCGTAAGCCCCGAGATTGCGAGAACAGCGTCCAGCACAGGATGACCAGCGAGATGCCCGACAGCGACGAACACGCCTCGGCGATCCAAAGGTAGCCGCTGCCGCCGGCGAACTGAACCGTATTGCCGTAGCGTGGTGAACCCGTGAGCCAGCCGACCAGCATCGCATCGCCCTTGAGGAGGAACTCTCCCATCACGATCAGCAGCAACGGCCCCCAGAACATGGTGCTCGTTGCAGCCAGCAGGACCCAGGCCGCGCGACGGAGCGCCGGGGAGGGCGAACGACCAACTGCCGGCCTGACCGCGACGAGGAGATAGAGCGCGATGCCGGTGAGGCCGATCCAGCTCGACCAGGAGACCGGCACGAGGAAGGCCGGTATGGCGGCGGCAGCGACCGCCAAGTCCATGCGGGTGGGAGGCTGATCGGGGGATTGGGCCATCCATTGTGGGCAGAGCCAGGCGGCGACCCAGACGAGGACGCTGACGCCGAACGTGCGGAGCACGGCCTCGCCCAGGCCAGCCTCTTGGATTGCAACCGCAATGGATTGCGCCACCCCGTTGGCGAAGCCCAGCAGGCAGAGTGCCGCGAACAGGCTGCCACGAGTGAGCGCCGCCGGACGGGCGGACGCCGTTGTGGGACGGCTCAAGCCCGTCACGGGCGGGGTTGTTGCGTGGCTCACGGTCGATGCTCCGCTGTCCGGCGGGGAAGCAAATGGCCGAGGCATGACGCCCCTGCTCGGTCCCAGGTGGTTTCGCCGTTCACCCGGGCATCCACGATGGGACGCGGCAAGGCGGCTCCTCCCACGCGGCCTGGCATGCCGGTTCCCGGGCGAGTTGCCGATCGTTGCAGCCGCCCGGGGTCTCAGTCAGCTCTGGCGGCTCTGCTCGACCTGGCTCCTCTCAAGGCGGCGGCGCGCATGACGACGGTAGGCTCCGTACGCCCCGACGAGGATGATGAAAGGAAGCCCCGCGCCGGCGACCGGGCCCGGCGCCCCATGCGAGCCGCCCGCACCCCAGCCAAGCCCGGGCGTGCTGCCCCGATCCACCGGCTGGTCCGCCCTCACGGCTCCTGCTCCCAAGACGCAGAGTGCCGCTGCCGCGAGCACAAGCTTGTGACATGTCGTTCGTGCCATGTCTCCCTCCTTGTTTGCCATACCAACGCGGGCATGCCGCGCGAATGGTCATCGAATTTCTCTCTCCAGTATATCGCAGTGTTCATGCTCCATTAGATCAAAACGATTGGTGATAGATATTTCATTTTTGCTAATTACTAGCATTTTTTGATTGCAGTACATGCTTTAGGGGGAGCCTCGGTTCCGCCAGATGGATGAACGAGGAGCAGATCAAAGGCAGGAGGGCCCATGGCGGCCGATCCCGGAGCCGCACTCACCTGTCTTCAGGACCCGATCGCAGACGCGCAACAGACCTGCGCTCAGCCTGAAGGCGGCAAGGCTCCGGCAATTGACGGTGCCGTGTCACTCACCGCATTTCTGATACCGCCGCGCCTTCGAACGGATTCGTTCGGAGGCGCCGGCTCAGCCCGAACGGGCGTCGGCGCTGAGGCGCCGGACGCCATACCCTCGCACCGCGGCACGGGGAGTGGCCTCGTTCAGCCGGCACCGACCGGCGGCGCGACCTTCCTCGTTGGGTCGGGCAATCTCAGGCCGCCGGGTACGGCTCCTGGAACAGGCCACCTAGAGCCTTGCGCCGGAACACGGTGCGCCAGCGGCGACGCGCGCCGCGGAGCGACACGATGGCGCCCGGGCGACACGCCAGCGCCGGAGCGGAGGTCAGAGCCAGATCGATCGAGGGGGTCAAAGCGCCTCCAGCCACGCCCGAGTCTCCTCCAGGCTCGCCCAGATCCGCGGTGCGCGGCGTTCGAGATCGGCCTGCCCTGTCCCGATGCCAGCCGCCGGCCAGACGACCGTACCGCCACTTTCAAGATGCGCGGCGAGGCGCTGGAAACCAGGCGCAGCAGCCTCTCGAAATGCCTCTATGTCGTTGTCGGTGAAGTAGGCGCCGGGGTCTCGCGCGGGCAGCCGCTTCGTCGGGATCCCGACCGCATTCGGCTCGCCGCGCATCTCCACCGCTTGGCTCCCGAAACCGCACCGGATCAGGTCATCGCCGAAGACCCAGAGCGTCTTGGGTTCGTCCCGGAGCATCTGGCGGGTGATGTGTTGCTCTCGGCGGATCGGCATGCTCTCACCCATTCAGTTCACAACGTCATCGGCACGCCCGTTCATCAGCCGATCGCGGCTCTACGCGGAGGGGCCTCGCGGCGGAAACAGCGCCAGAAGGCGGTCGCTCTCCCACAGCTCAAGCCCGTGCGAGTTGTCGAGGCGGGCCGCTGTAGCCTTGGCGGTCTCGTCATCCTCCGCCTCCAGGATCAGTGGCGGTCGAACGCCGCCGCTCGGATCCAGGGGGTACGCGCGGTAGGCGACCTTTCCAGATTGAAGGGCGGGCCGTCCGGTAACCCGATGGTCATTCGTCATGCCGGCATCCCGCTTGCTTGCCCACCGCCTGCGATCGCGGAACCGTCCTGCCCATGCCCCTGGCAGCCTGCGTCACGACGCTGAGGCCCTGCCCAGCCAGGACGCGTCAAAGCCCAGCGTCTGCACCAGAGTGGCGCGGGCGCGGCTGACGCGACTCTTCACGGTGCCAGTCTGGCAGCCTAGCAAGGCCGCTGCGGCCTCATATGTCAGGCCTTGGGTGGCAATCAGCAGCAGCGCCTCGCGCTGGCGCGCTGGGAGCTTTCCGAGCTGCACCCAGACCTCGCTGAGGGCGGCGCTGTCCTCCTGATCCGGGACGGCAACGAGCTGCGCGGCGGCCTGGCCATCGGCATCCTCGACTTCGCGACGGCGCTTTCGTGCATGGCTGTAAAACTGGTTGCGTAAGATCGTGAACAGCCACGCATTGAGGTTGGTGCCAGGCGTGAAACGGTGCTGGTGCTGCCACGCCCGCAACAGCGTCTCCTGTACCAGGTCATCGGCCCGGGTCATGTTGGCGGTGAGCGACATGGCGAACGCACGCAGCGCCGGCAGGGCGTCGAGGAGATCCTCGCGAAAGGTGGAAGCCGGCTGATCGCTCAGAGCGGTTTCCAACCGGCCGATCAGATCCAACAATGCCGAGGGTGGTGGCGCGTCCACGAAGGCGGAATAGGCGCTCCGCAGCTGCTTGGCGAGGTGATCGCGCAGGAACTCCGGCAGCTCGGGACGCGGCTCCGCGACCGGCTCGAGGTGTGCTTTCTCGGGTGGCTGGTCAGCGCAGGTCAGGCGCTCGAGGTCGGCGGTCATGGAGCCCCATCTGGCAGATGCGTTGGTACGGACTGCTTACGATCAGTGGTCCATGTGGCAAAAACTTCCTGAACGCAGGCTAAATATGATCCCCATTTATGGAGGAAGATTTGGCTTATGAGCGTGTTACAGCGTGGCTTTGATCCTGTCCAGGCTTGTGGTGCGTTTTTATAGACTGTTCTACTGTTCCAATACATGGAAGTTACACCAAGGATTGGATTGATTGTTGCCGTCGTACACGTCGCGATGACGCGCCCATCGCTTAAGAGTCATTAAAAAGAAGGCGCAGGCGGCGTGCATTGATTTATGAATGCGGGTAAGATTTTTACTATATACCGACTAATCGCGGTATTATTTTAGGTTTTCACGCTAAATCAGAATATATTCTATAGATTAGATTGTAAATTTTATACCTGGACATTGCGGATTAGTTTCATTAAATCTCAAAGCCGTAGCCGTTACGGGATTGCAGTCAGGATGGCAGATCACGCGGGGACGGGTCTCACGATCGGGGCGCTTGCCGACCGGACGGGGGTTCATCTGGAAACCATCCGCTACTACGAGCGAATCGGCTTGATTGCGGCCCCCGCACGCTCACCTGCCGGCCATCGCCGGTACGACATGGAGGCAGTCCGGCGTCTGACCTTCGTGCGCCGCTGCCGCGACCTCGGCTTTCCGCTGGAGAGCATCGCCGCCATGCTCAGTCTCGTAGACCGGCAGGCAGTGAGCTGCTGTGAGGTCCAGGGGATCGTGGATCATCACCTCGCCGCCGTGCGCGTGAAGCTCGCTGATTTGCAGCGGCTGGAACAGGCACTCAGCCGGATGCTGGGCACCTGCCCCGGCGACGAAAGGCCGGACTGTCCGATCCTTGAGGAGTTGATGGACGAAGCCTGAGCGGCGCCATGGCTATGGTGCGGCGCGACCCTTGTGCCGAAGCGGGCTGCGTCGCCTCGAACTGGATCTCGCTCAAGCCCCAACACCGGCGAGCAGCGCCGGCCGTCGATCAGCCCAGTCGCGCACCCTCGAGCATCACATGGGCAAGGGCCTGGCCGTGAGTCAGCCCCGCGGCAATCACCTCGTGGCCGCGGTAGACCCTGAAGGTGCCGTCCTCGGTTCCGACGATGCGGATCTCAGGCATGGAGCGTCCCTCTGAGAAGCGGCTGCACGGACGCGACTGGAAAAACCGTCTTCCCGTCAGAGCCAAGGAGCGAGACGGGTCACCGCCGACGGGGTGTGCCCGCTCGACGAGCGGCCTCGCTCCCTGGCGGGAGGGCAACAGCTGCTTGCATGGATGGCATTATACCCTCGCGCCTCCGATGCGGATTTCTGGCGTATGCCCTAGGCATCGGGCGGCCGCAGATGGCGGC
>JAEWKL010000420.1 GCA_023386115.1 Pseudomonadota bacterium | reverse complement strand
GGCCGCCCCCCCAACTCTCCTCCCAGGGATCGCCGCCCGCCATGGAATGGACCTGGATCTCCGCCCTTCTGCTCGTCCTGGCGCTCGCCGGATGCGTCTACGGCCTGACGACCGCCTGGCTCGCTGGGCGCCTCGCGCGTCGCCCGATGCCGTGCCTCGGAGCCGATGCGCCCCGCCCCTCCGTGACCCTGCTCAAGCCGCTCTGCGGCGACGAGCCGAACCTCCACCGGAACCTCACCACCTTCTGCACCCAGGCCTATGCGGGCGCGATGCAGGTGGTCTTCGGGGTGCAGAACGCGGCCGATCCGGCGATCGCCGTGGTGCACCGGCTCCAGGCCGAGCATCCCGACTTGCGCATCGACCTGGTGATCGACGCCCGCCAGCACGGCTCGAACCGCAAGGTTTCGAACCTCATCAACATGGCGGGGCTGATCGCCCACGACGTCGTGGTGCTGGCCGACAGCGACATGGTGGTGGCGCCCGACTACCTCGAGCGCATCGTCGCCGAGTTGGGCCGGCCGGGCGTGTCCGGCGTGACCTGCCTCTACCACGGCGTGCCGGCCAATCGCGGCGTCTGGGCGCACCTCTCGGCGCTCGCCATCGACACCCAGTTCCTGCCGAACGTCCTGATGGGCACGGGCTTGGGTCTCGCCGATCCGTGCTTCGGCTCGACCATCGCGTTCCGCACCGAGATGCTCGCCCGGATCGGCGGCTTCGAGGCGATCCGCAACGATCTGGCCGACGATTACACCCTCGGGGCGGCGTTGCGGGCGCAAGGCGGCATCGTGGCGATCCCGAACTTCACCATCGGGCATACCTGCGTCGACACCTCGCTGTCCGGCCTGTGGCGCCACGAGACCCGCTGGAACCGCACCATCCGCAACGTCGACCCGGTGGGTTACGCCGGCACGCTGGTCACCCACGCCTTCCCGCTGGCGCTGATCGCGGCTTTGCTGCCCGATTCGGGGCCCTACACGCTGGCCACCGCCGCCCTGGCGCTGGCCTGCCGGATCGTGCTGTGCATGCGGGTCGAGCGGGCCTTCGGGCTCGAGCCGCATCCCTACTGGCTGCTGCCGATCCGCGACCTCCTGTCCTTCACCGGCTTCGCCTGGTGCTTCATGTCCGGCGCCGTGACTTGGAAAGGTCATGATTATCGGGTCGTTGCGGACGGTACGCTGATCCCGGATTCCGGCCTCGCCAGCGAGTCCGGCGCTCCGTCGACTTAAGACATCTCATCGGGCCGCCCGGCGGCCCCACCGGCCGCATCCGCGGCCTCCTCTCCTCAAGAGACGATCCACCCGATGATGCGGACCCTCTTCCTCCAGGCCCCCACCTTCGACGGCTTCGACGGCGGCGCCGGCTCGCGCTACCAGGCCAAGCGCGAGATCAAGTCGTTCTGGTACCCGACCTGGCTCGCCCAGCCGGCCGCCCTGGTGCCGAACTCCAAGCTGATCGACGCGCCGCCGCACGACATCAAGCTGCCGGAGATCGTGGCCCAGGCCAACGACTTCGACCTCGTGGTGCTGCACACCTCGGTGCCGTCGTTCAAGTCGGACGTGAAGACCATCGAGGCGCTGAAGGCAGCGAACCCCAAGCTGATCGCCGGCCTGATCGGCGCCAAGGTGGCGGTGGACGCAGCCGGCGCGATGGCCCAAGCCCCCGCGGTCGATTTCTGCGCCCGCAACGAGTTCGACTTCACCGTCAAGGAGGTCGCCGACGGCGTGCCGATGGCGGAGATCAAGGGTCTCTCCTACCGCAACGCCGACGGTGTCGTGGTCCATAACCCGGACCGCGAGATCATGACCGACATGGACCAGCTGCCGTTCGTGACCTCGGTCTACAAGCGCGACCTGCAGATGGAAAAGTACTTCATCGGCTACCTGAAGCACCCCTACATCTCGTTCTATTCGGGCCGGGGCTGCAAGTCGCGCTGCACCTTCTGCCTGTGGCCGCAGACGGTCGGCGGCCACACCTACCGCACCCGCTCGGTCGCGCACGTGATCGAGGAGATCAAGTACTGCCTGAAGGAGTTCCCGCAGACCAAGGAGTTCTTCTTCGACGACGACACCTTCACGGATAACCTCCCCCGCGCGGAGGAGATCGCCCGCGAGCTCGGCAAGCTCGGCGTGACCTGGTCGTGCAACGCCAAGGCCAACGTGCCGCGTGAGACCCTGAAGGTGCTCAAGGAGAACGGCCTGCGCCTGCTGCTGGTCGGCTACGAGTCCGGCAACCAGCAGATCCTGCACAACATCAAGAAGGGCATGCGGGTCGAGGTCGCGGAGAAGTTCACGAAGGACTGCCACGAACTCGGCATCGCCATCCACGGCACCTTCATCCTCGGCCTGCCGGGCGAGACCAAGGAGACGATCCAGGAGACGATCGCCTTCGCCAAGCGGATCAACCCGCACACCATCCAGGTCTCGCTCGCCGCGCCGTATCCGGGCACCTTCCTGTACAAGCAGGCGGTGGAGAACGGCTGGCTCGACAAGGACAACGCCGAGCTGGTCGACGAGAACGGCGTGCAGATCGCGCCGCTGCACTACCCGCATCTGTCCCACACCGAGATCTTCAACTCGGTGGAGGAGTTCTATAAGAAGTTCTACTTCCGCGCCCCGAAGATCGCCTCGATCGTCAGCGAGATGGTGCGCTCGCCCGACATGATGAAGCGGCGCCTGCGCGAGGGCGTCGAGTTCTGGCACTTCCTGCGCGAGCGCCAGGGCGTCGCCAAGAAGGCGGCCTGACTCGAGCGGCGTGAGCGGTCACGCCTGACAAACCCGCCGTGAAACGGGTGCGAGCCTCTCCGTCCGCCCGGACGGGGAGGCTCCTTCGTATCGCGAGACCCGAGCCGACCATGACCATGCCTGCACCCCGCAAGTGTCTTGTCGTCACTTCGGACGATTTCGGCCTCTCGGCCCAGGTGAACGAGGCGGTGGAGCGGGCCCACCGCGACGGGATCCTCACCGCCGCGAGCCTGATGGTCGCCGCGCCAGGAGCTGCGGACGCGGTGGTCCGCGCCCAGGCGCTGCCGTCCTTGCGGGTGGGGCTGCACCTCGTGATGGTCGAGGCCTGGCCGGCCCTGCCGGCGGCGGACGTGCCCGATCTCATCGACGGCGCCGGGCTGCTGCGGGCCGATCAGGCGCGCCTCGGGCTCGACCTGGCGCTGAAAGCCAGTGCCCGCCGCCAGCTCGAAGCCGAGATCCGGGCACAGTTCGAGGCCTTCCGGGCGACCGGGCTGCCTCTCGACCACGTCAACGCGCACAAGCACTTCCACATCCACCCGATCATTGCCGGGATGGTGTTGGCGGTCGGGCGCGACTACGGAATGCGGGCGATCCGGGTGCCGCGCGAGCCGCGGGACACCTTGCGCCGCGCCGAGCCCGGAGCGAATCCGGGCCTCGCCTTCGACACCGCGCCCTGGGCGGCCCTGCTGCGCGCCCGGGCCCGGCGCGCCGGTCTCCTCACGCCCGACCGCGTGCTCGGCCTCGCCTGGTCGGGGGCGATGACGCCGGCCCGGGTTGAGGGCCTGCTGCGCCACCTGCCGGACGGGCTGACCGAGCTCTACCTGCACCCCGCCACCGAGGGCGGCTTCCCGGGCGAGGCTCCGGGCTATGCCTATGCCGAGGAACTGGCCGCCCTGGTGGCACCCGGGAGCCGGACGGCGCTGGCGGCGTCCGGTGCGGCAACCGGCGGCTTCTCGGATTTCGCTCGCTGAGGCATCGCCGGCTCGGCTAACGAGGGAGCGGGCCGCGACGACGGCCCGACCTCCGGGAGCCCCTGCATGCGCGGCGTCGCGACCCCGATTCGAGCCTTGCGCCGTACGGCCTGCCTCGTCCTCGCGCTCGTCGCACCCGCACGGGCGGCGGAGATCACGGTCCTGACGACCGGCGCCTATAGGCCGGTCGCGGCGGCTCTGGTGCCGGATTTCGAGCGGCGCACCGGCCACACGGTGACGATCCGCCACGACACCGCCGGCGCGGTGGCGGAGGCGATCCGCGACGGCGCGCGGGCCGACCTCGTGGTGCTGACTCCGGCCGGGCTGGCGGCGCTGCTCCGCGACCGTCGTCTCGCCGGTGGGCCGCCGGTCCCGCTCGCAAAGGTCGGCATCGGCGTCGCAATCCGCGACGGGGCTCCGGTTCCCGACATCGCTACGGTGGCAGGCTTGCGCGAGGCGCTGCTGCGGGCGCGGGCCGTCGCGATGATCGATCCGGCCTCCGGCGGGTCGAGCGGGATCTACCTCGCCCAGCTCTTCGAGCGCCTCGGCATCGCCGACCGGCTCAAGGACAAGCTCATTCTGGTGCGCGGAGGGCTGGCCGCGTCACGCCTCGTCTCCGGCGAGGCCGACCTCGCGCTCCAGCAGTCGAGCGAACTCTTGGCTGTCGCGGGTGCGCGCCTCGTCGGCCCGATCCCGGACGAGGTGCAGAACGTTACGGTCTATGCCGGGATGGTCCCGGCGGGCGCGGCGGAGGCCGAAGCCGCGTCACTGCTCCTGCGGGACCTCGCCGGCCCGCAGGCTGCCCCGATCCTGGCACGGAAGGGCATGGCGCCGCCGAGCCCGTGAGTGGTTGACAC
>JAEWKL010000377.1 GCA_023386115.1 Pseudomonadota bacterium | reverse complement strand
TTCCCCGGCCGGGGCCGCGACCGGGGCCGCGGTCTCCTGCGCCCGCTCCAGCGGCGAGGCATAGATCGCCGCCAGCCCCTCGCCGGCCAGCCGCGCGGCCAGCGCCTCCCCTTGCGCCTTCCCATCGCGCCCGAGCGTCACCCCGGGCACCCGCCCGCAGAGGATGCGGCCGAGCCGGTCATGGGCGGCGTGCCGCACCAGGAAGAAGGTCGTGGTCATGCGCCTCCGGCCCAATCGTCGTCCGGGGCCAGATAGGCCGGGTTGCGGGAGCGGCCATGGGTGGGACGATACTGGAGGGTAGTTTTTTGGGAGAGGCCGGCGGGGCTGCGCAGCCACCGCCCTTTTCCCGTCTCTCCACGCCCGTTCCGGGCCCGGACGGGCCTGCACGACTGTCACGAAGTGGAAGGAGATCCGGGACAGGGGCGTGAGCGGACGATCGTCCGAGGCGGCTCACCCTGGCGCCTGTGCCCGGCCGCGCTAGCTTCGCATCCGTGCCGAAGCCCGGCCCAGACCGTGCGGCCCCGTCCGGAGGATCCCCGTCATGCGCCCGACCCTGCTCCCTGCTTTAATGGGCATGCTCGTCAGCGGCTCGGCCGGCGCGCAGGGCATCCGCAACGCACCCCCGCCCCGGGCGCTGGAGACGGCGGCCTACGTGTTCGCGGCGGCCAATGTCTGCGGCTACCGCATCGGCACCGCGCCGTTCGAGGCGCTGCTCGCGCGCTACCAGGTGTCGATCGAGGATGTGCGGCCGCCGCGCGGCCCGTTCGGCGCCAAGGTGCAGACGATCTTCGCCCTGATGTCGAACCAGATGATGCAGAACCGGGATGCCGCCTGCCGGGCGGTGGCGGGCGAGTACGGCCCGGAGGGCACGATCGTCCCGGGCATCCTCCTGCCCCCCGCCCCGGCGGAGGCGCCGCCCATCAAGCAGCCTTGACGAGAGCACGGAGACACGGATGAACGACGAGGCCCGCCCGCAGGCCCAGCCGCACGGGCGCTACGCCTACAGCCCCCTGCCGGGCCGGCCGACCTACGACTGGCCCGGGCGTAAGCGGCTGGCAGTCTACGTCGCCCTCAACGTCGAGTGCTTCGATTTCGGCGGCGGCCTCGGGGCCGAGCTGGCGCCGGGCGGGCCGCAACCGGACGTGCTGAACTACGCCTGGCGCGACTGGGGCAACCGCGTCGGGGTGTTTCGCCTCGCCGCGCTGTTCGACGAGCTGTCCCTGCCGGCCTCGGTGCTGGTCAACAGCCGCATCTACGCCGCGTGCCCCGGCCTGATGGACGTCTTCCGGGCCCGTGGCGACGAGGTGGTGGGGCACGGCCGCAGCAATGCCGAGCGCCAGGGCACCCTCCCGGAGGACGAGGAGCGGGCGCTGATCGCCGAGGCCACCGCCGTCCTCGCCCGGGAGGAAGGCAAGCCGCCGGCGGGCTGGCTCGGCCCCTGGATCTCGCAGAGCCGCACGACCCCGGACCTGCTGGCGGAAGCGGGCTACCGCTACCTCCTCGACTGGTGCCACGACGACCAGCCGACCTGGTTCTCCACCCGCGGCGGCCGGCGCATCCTCTCGGTGCCCTACCCGCAGGAACTGAACGACATCCCCTCCATCGTCGGGCGCAAGGATTCGGGCGCCCAGTTCGCCGAGATGATCGTCGATACCTTCGAGGAGATGCGCGCCGCCGCTTCCGCCGCGCCGCTGGTGATGGGTATCGCGCTCCACCCCTACCTCGTCGGCCAGCCGCACCGGCTGCGGCCGCTGCGCCGGGCGCTGGCCCATCTCGCGCAAAACCGGGACGAGGTGTGGATCACCCGCGCCGGGGCGATCGCGGACCACGTCATCGGGCTGCCGGAGGGGATGGTGCCGGGGTGAGGCGCGGCGCCTCAGGTCGTGCGATGCCCGCATCCCTGCGGGCGTCGTGCGATCAGGCCGTCCTGGTGCAGGACGGCGTTGGCGCGGAGGCGGGACGGCGCCGTCCGCACCCTGTCCGCAGCGACGGCGCCATGATCGAAGCCGAGACCGCATTTGCAATCCGAAACCGCGACGCGCCCGCCCTCCATCTCAGCGTTATACGTCAGGTAATCTATTTACCCGCAATTAATAACCTTTTTCTACTAAGCGAACGTGATTACGCTCGGGTAATGACATGTTGCGCAGGCTGACCGTTCGATCCCGCCTCTACGTCGGTTTCGCATCCTTGATGATCATCGCCGCCGGCTTGGGCGGCTTCTCGATCTACCAGCAGGCCGGTCTCACCGAGCAGTACGAGCGCCGGGCGCTGCTCGACGACCTGTCGCGATCCGCCCTCGCCGTGACCGTGTCGACGACCGCGATGTCGGGCTTGGCCGAGCAGTACCGGCTCTCGCCGCGGCCGGAGCTGATCACGGAAATCGACGCGGAACGCCGCTCGATCGAGGAGGCGGGCGACCTCATGGCCAGTCGGGCGATCTCCGAGGACCGCCGCCGGCTCTACGGCGAGATCCGCGACCGGGCGCGCGACCTGAAGCCCGACCTGCAGCGCCTGGAGGCGGCGGGGCGCAGCATGGCCGGGGCCAAGGACCGGCTGTTCAAGGGCGGCGACGACCTGACCCGCGCGAGCAACGCGATGGTGGCCGAGATGCGCGCCCGCGCCAGCGACGCGCAGGTGCTCCAGGCCGCCGCGACCGAGAGCGCCGTGCTGCTGGTGCGGGTCGCCAACTGGCGCTTCCTGGCGACCCAGGACCCGAACGGCCCGGCGACCTTCGCGACCAATGCGGGCAAGGCGGAGGCGGCCCTCAAGCTCCTGCGCGGGAGTGACGCCGCCGGCGCCTTCGCGCCGGCGATCCGGGCGACCGAGCAGGCGCTGGCCGCCTACGTCACCGCCTTTCAGGCCTACACCGCCGCCGCGGGCGAGAGCCGGCAGGCCTACGAAGCCGGCATCAAGCCGCGGGTCACGGCCATCGACCAGACGACCAAGACCGTGCGGGCGAAGGTGGAGGGTGCGGTTCGCGAGATCGCCGCCGACAGCCAGGCGATGACGGCCCGGACGCGGACGATCCAGCTCGCCCTCATCGCCGTCGCCCTGTCCCTCGGCGCCGGCCTCGCGATCCTGATCGCCCGCAGCATCGTCGGGCCGATCGGCGGGATGACTGCCGCGATGAAGCGGCTGGCCGACGGCGAGACCGATCTCATCGTGCCCTCCCGCGACGCCCCCGACGAGATGGGCGAGATGGCCCAGGCGGTCGAGATCTTCCGCCAGAACGCCATCGCCCGCGAGCAGCTGGAAGCGCAGCAGCGCGACGAGCAATCCGCCCGCCAGTGCCGCGCCGACCGGGTCGACCAGCTCGTGCGAGGCTTCCAGCACCGGGTAGCGGGATCGCTCGAGATCGTCACCTCGGCGGCGACCGAGCTCGACGTCACGGCCCGCACCATGACGGGCGTCGCCGACACCACCAGCGCCCAGGCGCAGGCCTCCAGCACCACCGCCGAGCAGACCTCGGCCAACGTCCAGATGGTCGCGGCGGCGGCCGAGGAGATGGTCAGTTCGCTCCAGGAGATCGAGCGGCAGGTGCTGCGCTCGAACGAGGTCGCGGGCAACGCCACCCGCGAGGCCGCGGCGACCGACGCCGCCATGGCGAGCCTGAGCGCCGCCGCCACCCAGATCGGCGCCGCCGTCGCGACGATCACGGCCATCGCCGACCAGACCAACCTGCTCGCCCTCAACGCCACGATCGAGGCGGCGCGGGCGGGTGCCGCGGGCCGCGGCTTCGCGGTGGTCGCCGCCGAGGTCAAGGAGCTGGCCGCCCAGACCTCCCGGGCGACCGTGGAGATCGGCGGTCAGATCAACGCGATCCAGGCGGCCACCGGCCAGGCGGCCGGCGCCATCGGGCAGATCGGCCAGACCATCGCGACGATCAACGAGATCAGCGGCATGATCGCCGCGACGGTGACGGAGCAGACCGCCGCCACGGCCGAGATCTCGCGCAACGCCTCGCAGGCCGCCCAGAGCACCCAGGACGTCACCGCCGCGATGGCCGGCGTCCTCGGCTCCGCCGGCGAGACGGGCAGCGCCGCCTCGCAGGTGCTGATGGCCGCCGCCGAGCTCGCCACGCAGTCGCTCACCGTCAAGCAGGAGGTCGACGGCTTCCTGCGCGAGATTCAGGCCGCCTGACGAGGCGAAGACTCACTATCCGTCCGGAATCGCCCGGAGATCGGGTACCGGGGCGGGCGCGGCGCCGCCGCCCGCGGCCCGGTCCGCTTCTGACGTCCTCTCGCCGCATCCCGTGGCAGACCGTCCTCGGGGGAAGCCCGCCACATCCGGTGACGGCCGCTGTGCCGGACCCTGCCCGCCGCAACGTCACCGCAACGATGCCCGTGGTTCCGCTCACGACCGCTCCCACGTTCGGGCTCAGCCAGAGCGGCTGCTCTTCGTTCGCAAGATGTCGGACAGGTTTGGCGACGGAACGACTTTGTGCGCTGGCGCACACCGGTCGCCGGTCAGGCGTCTCTGGCGAGTGACGAATGTTGACATTCATCACTCGTCCGGTAGGTTGCTGGACATGCGGCCGGGCCGGCCGCGACCTCGAGTTGAGCTCCGCCCCCTCGCTCTGCTCAAGGTCGTCGATCGGCCCGGCCGTACCCGTTTTCGGGCAGCCCGCTTTACGCGGGCCGGCCTTTCTGGCACCGCCCGCTCATGTCGCTGCGCGCCTGTCTCGTCCTCGCCCTGCTCACCGGCCTCATCGGCGTGTCGTTGCGCCTCGCCGTGCCGGTCACGCCGGTCGACCAGGATTATCGCGACGTGGTGGCGTTCTACCGCGCGATGCCGGCGGGCAGCGCGCACTGATCCGTCAGCCGATCTCCCGCCCCGCCATCTCGGCCAGGGCCCGGAAGCGCTCGCCGGTCAGGCCGGCTCCCCTGATTTCGTAGAGCAGCCGCCCGCCATTCGGCAGGGTCCCGAAGCCGTCGTCCGGCGCCTCGCGGAACCGCTCGAGGGCGATCGGGACCTGGTTCAGGGTCGGGGCCTGGCTCGCATGGGCGGCGAAGAGTTCCGCCTTGAAGGCGCAATCCTCGGGATCGAGGTGGAGCGCGATCGCCCGCCGCGGCGGGTCGGTGGGCAGGAAGCTGCCGGCATCGAACCCGTCCGGCCCGGCATGGTAGAACGGCATCTCGATCACCGCGAGCCGCTCCGGGCCGAGCAGCCGGCGGGCACCGCGCAAGGAGAGCGCCACGGCATCGTGGTCCGGGTGGCCGCCCTCGTAGGCATGGGTCAGCGCCACCGTGATGCCGCGCGCGGCGAAGAGGTCTGCGAGTCGCCGCGCGAGCGGCGCGATGACCTCGGCCACGCCCTGGTCGGGATATCCCAGCGCGATGCGCCGATCCGGCGCGACGCGTGCGAGGGTCAGTGCCGCATCC
>JAEWKL010000290.1 GCA_023386115.1 Pseudomonadota bacterium | reverse complement strand
GGATGCGGCGGGGCGCGCCACCGCCTGAGCGGTCGCCTGACGACCGCGCTGCCGCTTCCGCCGCGGGGCAGGGCCGGTGTGACCCGTGATCACAAGCTTGACAGCGTGCGCGGTCGGGCACAGCGTGAGGGGCCGTCGTCGGAGGCGCTTCGCTCCTGCGCCTGACCGCACGTGCCTCCGGACCGGAGCTGACCGGAACCGTCGCCCCGCTATGCGGGTGGCGATTCCCGACCGGGGTCGCGCAGCCGGTCCGACATCCGGCATCCCATGCCGCGGGAGGGCAGGCCGACAGGGTCATCCGCGAACGGCCGACGCCGATGGCGGAGCTTGATGGTCCTGGTGGCGGGTCGTGGAGGGGGCATCGCTGCGGCGAAGGTCGCCGCCGACGGCGCGCCCGATCCGGCGAGAGCCGCAAGGGGCGAGAGCGTCGCCGTAAGCAAGGATGGTTGAACGCATGAACATCAGGTTCGATGGAAGAGTCGCGATCGTCACGGGCGCCGGCCGGGGGCTCGGGCGCGCGCACGCGCTCGGTCTCGCGGCCCGTGGCGCCCGCGTCGTCGTCAACGATTTCAGCCGCGACGGCGAGCCGCCCGCAGCGGCGCTCGGCGTCGTGGCGGATATCGAGGCGGCCGGCGGCGAGGCCGTCGCGGACGGCGCGGACGTGTCCGACCTCGATCAGGTCCGGGCGATGGTCACGCGCGCCGAGTCCCGCTGGGGCCGCGTCGATATTCTCGTGAACAATGCCGGCATCCTGGCCGACAAGAGCTTCGCCAAGATGGACATGGCGGACTTCAAGAGAGTCCTCGATGTCCACCTGATCGGATCCGCCAACTGCACCAAGGCGGTGTGGGACGGGATGCGCGAGCGGAACTACGGACGGATCGTGTTCACGTCGTCGTCATCGGGGCTCTACGGCAATTTCGGCCAGGCGAATTACGGTGCCGCCAAGGCGGCCATGATCGGCCTGATGAACGTCCTTCATCTCGAGGGCGCGAAGTACGGCATCCGCGTCAATACGTTGGCTCCGACGGCATCGACGGCGATGACGGATGGCCTGTTCTCGCCGGCCGAGGCGTCCCTGCTGTCGCCCGAGTCGGTGACGCCGGCCGTGCTCTTCCTCGTCAGCGAGGATGCCCCCTCCCGCACGATCCTCGGCGCCGGCGCGGGAAGCTTTGCGGTGGCTCACATCGTCGAATCGCCGGCGATCTTCCTCGGCGATGGCCCGGACACCCCCGAGGCGCTTGCCGCGCGCTGGGCGGAGCTGTCGCAGAGGAGCGACTTGTCCCCGCTGGACGACGCATTCGCACAGACGCGAAAATACGTGACCGCAGCGTCGGGCACCGCCCGCGCGACCATGCCCGCAGGGCCGGACTCGTCGCGGTAGACTGTGATAACTGACGGAGGCGCCGGGATGGGGCCCGATCCCGGGGCCCTGCTTCGGCCGGGGCCGTCCGCGGGCGGGTGCGGACGCCGCGGCGCGATCACTCTCCGTCAGGAATCCCGGCGCTGCAGAAGCACCGGACCTCGGCCGTCGATCCCGAGCCGATCCGACGTTGCGGGCCGGCCCCGAGATGTGGTCGCTGAACCTCGGATCGATGAACTTCTCGATCCACGGCGTCGCGAGGTGTCGATGCCAAGGCGCGAGGGTAGGGGGCATCGGCAAGGTCCGACGGCTGACGAGCGGATGCATTCAGGCGGCGGCCTGGCCATCATCGACACGACAGGCCTGCGCGGCGGCTTCGTCGGCCCCTCGATCTTCGGCCTCGTGGAACGGGCGACGGGCCGCGGCGCGTCCGGCTTCATGGTGATCGCGATCACGGCCCTGCTCGGCCTCGCGCTCATCCCCGCTCTGGCCAGGGCCCTTCGTGCCGAAGCGCCGTCCGACGAGAGCCTGGCCCTGAGCCGGAGCGACCGGTAGACGTCAGGCGGTGTCCCGGTTCGTCCCCGGCGGCGCGCTGCCGGCAATCCTACTTGCGACAGGAGACATCATGGCGACGTTCGATCTTCTGAAACCCACGCCCGGCCTGCGGGTCGTCGTCACGGGCGGCGCCGCCGGGATCGGCTTCACCATCGCCAAGGCTTTCGACGAGGTCGGCGCACGCATCTACGTCTGCGACATCGACCCGGCGGCGGTCGCCGCCGCCAAGGCGGCGAGCCCGTCGATCGAGGCCGTCGTGGCGAACGTCGCCGACCGGGACAGTGTCGACCGCTTCATCGACACGGCGGCGGAGGCCCTCGGCGGCTTCGACGTCCTGGTCAACAATGCCGGGATCGCAGGTCCGACCGGGGCGATCGAGGCCCTCGAGCCCGAGGACTGGGACCGGACGATCTCCACCAACCTGAACAGCCAGTACTACGTCCTGCGGCGCTCGGTTCCGGTCCTGAAGCAATCCTCGTCGGCCAGCATCGTCGCCATGTCGTCCGTGGCCGGACGCCTCGGATACCCGTTCCGGACGCCCTACGCCTCGACCAAATGGGCGATCGTCGGCCTGGTGAAATCGCTCGCCGCGGAACTCGGCGGCGACGATGTCCGCGTCAACGCGATCCTGCCGGGTCTCGTCGCCGGACCGCGCATCGCCCGGGTCATCGCTGCGCGGTGCAATGCG
>JAEWKL010000195.1 GCA_023386115.1 Pseudomonadota bacterium | reverse complement strand
GCGCAGTGCGGAGCGTCCGGCCTGACTTGCGGCCCGACTTGCGGCCCGACTTGCGGCCGAGCCCGCCGACATGCGGCGCCGCAGGCGCGGGCGATTACTTGGCAAGCCCCGGGTGGGTGCCTACATTGCGATCCGAGTGCCGGTGCCCCACCCCAGCACGCCCGCACGGTACCGCGCTCCTCAGGGATTGACTCTTCGATGAACCCCAACTTCCGCAATTTCGCCCTGTGGGTCGTCATCTTCCTGCTGGTGCTGGCCCTCGTGACCCTGTTCCAGAACCCGGGTCACCGCTCGGGCGGCGGGGAGATCGCCTACAGCCAGCTCCTGAACGACGCCGAGGCGGGACGCATCCAGAGCGTGGTCATCTCCGGCCAGGAGGTGAGCGGCACCTATACGAGCGGCGGCACGTTCTCGACCTACGCGCCCAACGATCCCTCGCTGGTGTCGAAGCTCCAGGGCAAGGGCGTGACCATCACGGCCCGTCCGCCCTCCGACAACACGCCGTGGTTCATCGCGCTGCTGGTCAACTGGCTGCCGATCCTGGTATTCATTGGGGCCTGGATCTTCCTGTCGCGCCAGATGCAGTCCGGCGCCGGCCGGGCCATGGGCTTCGGCAAGTCCAAGGCGAAGCTCCTGACCGAGGCGCATGGCCGCGTGACCTTCGAGGACGTGGCGGGCGTCGACGAGGCCAAGGAGGACCTGCAGGAGATCGTCGAGTTCCTGCGCGACCCGCAGAAGTTCCAGCGCCTCGGCGGCCGCATCCCGCGCGGCGTGCTGCTGGTCGGTCCCCCCGGCACCGGCAAGACCCTGATCGCCCGGGCGGTCGCGGGCGAGGCCAACGTGCCGTTCTTCACCATCTCGGGCTCGGACTTCGTCGAGATGTTCGTCGGCGTCGGTGCCAGCCGCGTCCGCGACATGTTCGACCAGGCGAAGAAGAATGCCCCCTGCATCATCTTCATCGACGAGATCGATGCCGTCGGCCGGCATCGCGGCGCGGGCCTGGGCGGCGGCAACGACGAGCGCGAGCAGACCCTCAACCAGCTCCTCGTCGAGATGGACGGCTTCGAGGCCAACGAGGGCATCATCATCATCGCGGCGACGAACCGCCCCGACGTGCTCGATCCGGCACTGCTGCGCCCGGGCCGCTTCGACCGCCAGATCATCGTGCCGAACCCGGACGTGATCGGCCGCGAGCGCATCCTGCGCGTCCATGTCCGCAAGGTGCCGCTCTCGCCCGACGTCGACCTGAAGGTGATCGCCCGCGGCACGCCCGGCTTCTCGGGCGCCGACCTGATGAACCTCGTCAACGAGGCGGCCCTGCTGGCCGCCCGCCGCGGCAAGCGCATCGTCACGATGCACGAGTTCGAGGATGCCAAGGACAAGGTGATGATGGGCGCCGAACGGCGCACCCTGGTCATGACCGAGGACGAGAAGCGGCTCACCGCCTATCACGAGGGTGGCCACGCCATCGTGGCCTTCAACGTGCCGGCAACCGATCCGGTGCACAAGGCGACGATCATCCCCCGTGGCCGGGCGCTCGGCATGGTGATGCAGCTGCCGGAGCGCGACAAGCTGTCGATGTCCTTTGAGCAGATGACCTCGCGCCTCGCCATCATGATGGGCGGCCGCGTCGCCGAGGAGATGATCTTCGGTCACGACAAGGTCACCTCCGGCGCCCAGTCGGACATCGAGCAGGCGACGCGGCTGGCCCGCATGATGGTGACCCGCTGGGGCTTCTCGCCTGAGCTCGGCACCGTCGCCTACGGCGAGAACAACGACGAGGTCTTCCTCGGCATGCAGGTCAACCGGCAGCAGAACGTGTCGGAAGCCACCGCCCAGAAGATCGACGCCGAGGTTCGCCGCCTGGTCGAGGCCGGCCTGCAGGATGCCCGCCGCATCCTCAGCGAGCGCCGCGACGACCTCGAGGCGCTGGCCCGCGGCCTGCTCGAATACGAGACCCTGTCGGGCGACGAGATCCGCGATCTCCTCGACGGCAAGCCTCCGGTGCGCGACGCCGGCGACTACCCGACGAACCCGACCCGTGGCTCGCCGGTGCCCTCCGCCGGCCGCGGTCGGCCGCGGGAGAATGACGGCGGCTACGAGCCGCAGCCGCAGGCCTGAGCGGCAGCCGCCGGCCGAGCGGCGCAGAATCCACACCGCTCGACGATTCGGGCGAGGGGCGGCGGGAGCGATCCCGCCGCCCCTTGTCGTTGCGGGCAAGCCTCAAAATAACCCAGACCTCGTGTGACGCCCATTCGGGATGGCGGCACCGGCCTTGCGCGGCGCTGCCCGCCGGCGGCCGGGACGGCCCGGGATGGGACAGGGAGAAGACAGCCGTGCGCAAGTATTTCGGGACCGACGGCATCCGGGGCCGGGCCAACGGCGTCATCACGCCGGAACTCGCGCTCAAGGTGGGACAGGCCGCCGGCCTCGTGTTCCAGCGCGGGGAGCACCGTCACCGCGTGGTGATCGGCAAGGATACCCGCCTGTCGGGCTACATGATCGAGACCGCCCTGGTGGCGGGCTTCACCTCGGTGGGGATGGACGTGCTGCTGCTCGGCCCGATGCCGACGCCGGCCGTCGCGATGCTGACCCGCTCGATGCGGGCCGATATCGGGGTGATGATCTCGGCCTCGCACAACCCGTTCGAGGATAACGGGATCAAGATCTTCGGCCCCGACGGGTTCAAGCTCTCCGATGAGGTCGAGCGCGAGATCGAGCGCCTGATCGAGTCCAACCTGCAGACGAAGCTCGCCGGCTCCACCGATCTCGGCCGCGCCAAGCGCATCGAGAGCGTGCATGCCCGCTACATCGAGTTCGCCAAGCGCACCCTGCCGCGCAACCTGACCCTCGACGGCCTGCGGGTGGTGGTCGATTGCGCCAACGGCGCCGCCTACCGGGTAGCGCCCGAGACCCTGTGGGAACTCGGCGCCGAGGTGATCGCCATCGGCACCGAGCCGGACGGCTTCAACATCAACCGCGACGTCGGCTCGACGGCGCCGGAGGCCCTGGTCGCCAAGGTGCGCGAATTGCGCGCCGATATCGGCATCGCGCTCGACGGTGACGCCGACCGGGTGCTGGTGGTCGACGAGAAGGGCCATCGGGTCGACGGCGACCAGCTGATGGCGGTGGTCGCGCGCTCCTGGCAGGAGGATGACCGCCTGTCGAAGAACGGTATCGTCGCCACCATCATGTCGAATCTCGGCCTCGAGCGCTTTCTCGGGGGCTTGGGCCTCGGCATGGTCCGTACCGCCGTCGGTGACCGCTACGTGCTGGAGCACATGCGCGAGCACGGCTACAACCTCGGCGGCGAGCAATCCGGCCACATCATCATGTCCGATTACGCCACCACCGGCGACGGGCTGGTGGCGGCGCTCCAGCTCCTCTCGGTGGTGCAGCGCCAGCAGCGCCCGGTGAGCGAGGTCTGCCACTGCTTCGATCCGCTGCCTCAGGTGCTCAAGAACGTGCGGTATGGTGCCGGCGGCGAGCCGCTGCGCCAGGATTCCGTCGTCACTGCCATCGAGGGCGCGAGGCAGCGCCTGGGGGAGGGCGGCCGCCTGGTCATCCGGCCCTCGGGCACCGAGCCGGTGATCCGAGTGATGGCCGAGGGCGACGACCGAGACCTCGTGGTGCGGGTGGTCGACGACGTCGTCGAGGCCCTGCGTAAGGTCGCGGCCTGACCGGTCCCCGTGGAACGGAGGCGGCGACGGCCTCCGTTCCACCCACGTCACACCCATGGCGCGAGACTGCGGCATATCTGCCCGCAGGACTTGTGCGCGCCGGGTCAACGTCTTCGCACCCCGGCGCGGGAGCCGGCGCCGGCTCCGACATATCAAATGCAACACTTTTTCAGCCCTAAGGCTTAACGTTAAGCGCGGGTTTACCGAACCCGGTGACAGTCGTGACGTCTTCCGGAACGGCCGCCCGACATCCTCGCGGCCCTTCACACAAGGAACCGTCATGGGCCGCAGCAAGCCACACGTGCTGGCGCGCATGTTCACGCTCGCTGCGAGCGTGGCGGCGCCCGGGCTCGTCCACGCCGCCGACCTCCTGCCGCCTCCGCCGCCGCCGCTGCCGCCCCCGCCGGTCGAGTTCGGCGGCGGCTGGTACCTGCGCGGCGATGTCGGTGCCAGCATCTACACCCGACCCAAACTCTCGACCGCGCCGAGCCCGGACGTCGTCAACTACTACAACACCGATCTCGGCGGTGGCGGCTTCGCCGGCATCGGTATCGGTTACCAGTTCAATTCCTGGCTGCGTGGCGATGTGACCGGCGAGTACCGCTTCTCCAGCGGCTTCCGTACCAACGACCGCATCAAGTCGAAGTATTCGACCGTTGACGATGTCGGCCTGCGCAAGGACTACGACGAGACCACGCACGAGACCACGAGCGGCAACTATTCGGCCGCGGTCGTGCTGGTGAACGGCTACGCCGATCTCGGCACCTATTACGGCGTCACGCCGTTCGTCGGCGCCGGCGTCGGCGCGGCGTTCCACCGCTTCTCCGGCCTGTCGGAGACGAGCCAGATCACCGGCAGCTATACCTATCCGGACTATCCGGATGTGGGCTCGGTCGGCTACCAGACCATCAGTGGCGGCACCTACAAGACCCAGATGAAGACGAGCTTCGCCTGGGCCCTGCATGCCGGCCTGTCCTACGCCGTCACGCCGAACCTGAAGCTCGAACTGGCCTACCGCTACCTCAACCTCGGCGAGGGCAGCACCGGCGTGCTGAACTGCTTCTGCGGCAGCACCCTGACTCCGATCAAGGCCAAGGACATCGAATCGCACGACATCAAGCTCGGCATGCGCTGGATGTTCGGCGCGCCGGTCCTGGCCGCCGCCTATGAGCCGCCGCCGCCGCCGATGATACCGCTGGTGCGCAAGTACTGACGCACGACACGTCTCCGGCGGATCGTCGCGCCGGAGATCGCGACGGCGATCCGTTGGGGTCAAGTCGCCGCTGAGCTTCTGGTGTTACGCAGGGTTATCGGGCCAGTCGGGCCCGCCATCTCCACTCGTGACAGGCACGCCCCGGCTGAGGAGCCGAAGGGGCAGGAAAGGGCGCCCCATGGCACGGTTCGGTCACTGCATTCCGGTCGCAGCCCTCGGGCTCGGCCTGCTCGGCGCGCCTGCGCTCGCCGCCGATCTGCTGCCGCCACCTCCACCGCCGCCGCCACCGCTTGCGGCCCCGGTGGAGATCGGCACCGGCTGGTACCTGCGCGGCGACTACACGGCGAGCGATGTCCGCCGCCCGAAGGACGACACCCTGCCGGGCACCGAAGGCGCCAAGCTCGTCGGCTTCCGGCTCAGCAACACCGACGGCTACGGCGGCGGCATCGGCTATCGCTTCAACAGCTTCCTGCGCGCCGACGTCACCATCGACGGGCGCACCCGCAGCCGCTTCCGCGACTATTCCTCGCGCACCAACTTCGTCGAGGGCTTCAACACCGAGGCCGGCAAACTCGATGTCCTGACCGGCCTGTTCAACGTCTACGTCGATCTCGGCACCTGGTGGGGCTTCACGCCCTATGTCGGCGCCGGCGTCGGCATGGCGAGCAAGCGCTTCCACGACGCCTGGACCGGCACGACCTGCTTCACCACCGCCTGCGGCAGCGGTGTCGACGGCAGCTACCAGATCGGGGCGCAAGGCTTCGACGCCCGCGCCAACCACACGGCGGTCGGCCTCGCCTGGGCGGCGATGGCCGGCATCTCCTACGAGATCGGCGCGGGCGTGAGCATCGACGCGAATTACCGCTACCTCGAGGTCGGCAAGGCGCGTACCGGCTTCGACGCCTACAACCAGAACACCCGCATCAAGGACATCGCCGCCAACGAGTTCCGGGTCGGCCTGCGCTGGGCCTTTGGCAACGGCCTCGCCCTGCCGGGGCTGGGTGGATTGACCTACTGATCTCATCAAGATCCGCCTCATCGATCGCCCGGTGTGCCCGTCACACCGGGCGATCTGCATTTCGGGATCGCTGTAGAGGAGCATCGAGCGCACCGATTTCGAATCGGCGCTGCCCTTACGTAGAGATTGTTCTGGAAGATGTTCTGGAGCATGGCCCGATCGAGCGTGCTCGCTCGGCCTTCTAACCGAAAATTAAGGTTACCAAGGCATCATCTTGTCAGCGGCACGGCAAATTTTGCCGATCGACAAGCCGAGGGGCGGCCCAGATGCGTTTCGCGAGCTTTGGTTTTCTCGTCTGCTTGAGCGTCGCGGCGCCCATGACGGCGCAGATGACGGCGCAGGCCGCGGATCTCGACTTCGGCGCCCTGCGCGGCGGCGCCTTCGAGCCGGCCGCCGCGCCCTCGCCGGACATCTGGGACGGCATCTATCTCGGCGGCCATGGCGGCTGGTCGAGCGCGAGCTTCGGTTTCGGCGATGTCTTCCGCTCGCCGGTCGCCCAGGCCCTGCGCGCCACCGCGATCGAATCGACTCTTGGTGCCTCCGGCCTCCTGCATGCCCAAGACATGCGGCGGGACGGGACGAGCTTCGGTGCCTTCGCGGGCGTCAACTATCAGTTCGATGAGACCGTAATCGGCGTCGAGCTCGATTACACCCATTCCGGACTGAAGGGCCGCAGCGCTGACGCGATCGGCCGTGAGATAGTCGATCGCGTGGGCTATCTCAGAGGGGCCGACCTCTCCGGCGACGCAACGACGCAGATCAAGGACTACGCCACCATCAGGGCCCGGGTCGGCTACACCGTCGCCGGCTTCATGCCGTTCGTGACCGGCGGCTTCGCCATCGGCCGGGCGCAGATCGCCGAGACCGTGGCGGTTCGCGGCTACGAGTACGACCAGGCGGCCTACCGCAGCAACCAGGCCCTCACCGATCCCTCGAAGCGGGTCTATGTCGGCAACTCCGGCTACAGAACCTTCCTGCAGGACGACCCTGGCAACAGCGTCCTGGCGCCGCCGGACGTCTTCACCCCGTCCAAGGAGAAGATCGTCGGCGGCATCGCGGCGGGAGCCGGCCTGGAATACGCCATCACGCCGAACCTGCTGCTGCGCGCGGAATATCAATACGTCCTGTTCAACGATTTCGACGGCCACAAGCTGAACCTCAACACCGTGCGGGGCGGCGCAGCGGTGAAGTTCTGATCGCCTCACGGGTCGCGCCGGCACGATCACGCGTCGACGATCGCGTCTGGACGATCGGGCTTGCGGGCGCGCGCCGGCCGCGCCACCCTGGCCAGCCGCCCGAACAAGAGGCGGGGCAGGGGAGGAGAACCCGGATGCAGCGTCTGGCCGGCAAGGTCGCCCTGGTCACGGGTGGCGCGCGGGGAATCGGGCTCGCGATCGCGCGGCGCTTCGCCCGCGAGGGGGCGGCGGCGGTGATCCTCGCCGATCGCGACGAGGCGGAAGCCGAGCGCGTCGCTCCGGAGAACCCGGCCTTCCATCCCTGCTCCCTCGACGTGACGAAGGACGAGGACTGGACCCGGGCCGTCGACCGCACGGTCGCCCGCCACGGCGGCCTCGACGTGCTGGTCAACAATGCGGGGATCGCGGTCGTCGGCACGATCGAATCCGTCACCCTGGAGGACTGGCACCGGGTTCAGGCGGTCAATGTCGACGGCACCTTCCTGGGCTGCCGCCACGCCGTGCGGGCGATGAAGCCGCCGGCGGGCCGCGGCGGGACGATCATCAACCTCTCGTCGGTCTCCGGCATCGTCGGCGGGCATAACCTCGTGGCCTATAATGCCTCGAAGGGTGCGGTGCGGCTCCTCACCAAGTCGGTCGCGCTGCATTGCGCGCGGCAGGCCTATGGGGTGCGCTGCAACTCGATCCATCCGGGTTTCACCGAGACCGACATGCTGCAAGACCTCGCCGCCGGCAGCCGCTACAGCCCGGAGGAACTGCGCCAGCGCCTGCAAGCCTCGGTGCCGCTCGGCCGCAACGCCGCCGCCGAGGAGATTGCCGGCCTCGCCGCCTACCTCGCCTCGGACGAGGCCGGCTTCGTCACCGGGGCCGAGATGGTGATCGACGGCGGCGTCACGGCACAATAGGCGTCGCTCACCCACTCCCGATCGTCCGCATCGCGCGCCGCGGCAGCATCGCCGCAGCGGGCACTCCGTGAGGCACATTCATCCGGGCTCCCCAAAAAGTCGGACCGCAACGGCAGGTTGGCCCCTCTACAGGTCGGCGATTCGCCGCTATTTGTATGCACCGCAGCAAAGACCGACCGGAGACCTGACCGATGTCCGCCCAGGCCGCCCCCGCCCCGACCGATCTCGTCACCCTCGCGCAGGAGGCGGGCCTCGCCGCGAAGGCCCTCGCCGCGGATGCCGCCCGGCGCGTGCGCGCCGGCCTCATCGGGGCCGACGGGCGTCTCTCGCCCGAGAGCCTGGAGGCCGAGCAGCACGCCGCCCACGGCCTCGCCTGGCTCTCGACCTATGCCGAGGCGATCACCCAGCTCGGCAATTACGCCGCCCACCTCGCCGGCCAGGGCCGCCTGGGCGAGACCGAGACGCTCCTCGTGCGGATCGGCCTCGGCGAGTACCTGGAGCAGCTCTTCGGCGGCATCCCGATGAGCCAGGGCGAGATGGTGCGCCCGACCTCGTCCCTCGGCCTCAAGGCCCAGGAGGTGGCGCGCCATCGCTCGGAGGCGGTCGAGACCCTGATCGCGGAAGGAAACACCGCCCAGAACCGCGCCGCCCTGGTGCGGCTGATCCGCGAGAGCCAGGGCTCCGCCACGGTCGGCGATACCGGCCTCGACGAGGACATGGAGGCGATCCGCGCCGAGATGCGCCGTTTCGGCCAGGCCGAGGTCGCGCCCCACGCCCATGAATGGCATCGCGAGAACGCCTACATCCCCCTCGAGATTATCGGCCAGATGGCCGAGCTCGGCGTGTTCGGGCTGACCATCCCCGAGGAATACGGCGGCATGGGCCTGCCGAAGATCTCGATGTGCGTGGTCTCCGAGGAATTGTCGCGGGCCTATATCGGCGTCGGCTCCCTCGGCACCCGCTCGGAGATCGCCGCCGAGCTGATCCTCGGCGGCGGCACCGAGGAGCAGAAGCAGCGGTTCCTGCCCAGGATCGCCTCCGGCGAGATCCTGCCGACCGCGGTCTTCACCGAGCCGAATACCGGCTCGGACCTGGCGTCCCTGCGCACCAAGGCGGTGAAGGAGGGCGACACCTGGCGGATCACCGGCAACAAGACCTGGATCACCCATCCGGTCCGCGCCGACCTGATGACCGTGCTGGTGCGCACCAAGCCCGAGGAGCCGGGCCACAAGGGCCTGTCGCTGCTGCTCGGCGAGAAGCCGCGTGGCACCGACGAGAACCCCTTCCCGGTCGCAGGCCTGTCGGGCGGCGAGATCGAGGTGCTCGGCTATCGCGGCATGAAGGAATACGAGCTCGCCTTCGACGGGTTCGAGGTGCCGGATGCAAACCTGCTCGGCGGCGTCGAGGGCAAAGGTTTCGCCCAGCTGATGCAGACCTTCGAGTCGGCCCGCATCCAGACCGCGGCCCGCGCCGTCGGTGTCGCGCAGTCGGCCCTCGATGTCGGCCTGCGCTACGCCGAGGAGCGGGTGCAGTTCGGCAAGCCCCTGGTCTCGTTCCCGCGGGTCGCCGACAAGCTCGCCATGATGGCGGTCGAGATCACGATCGCCCGCCAGCTCACCTACTTCGCCGCGCACCAGAAGGACGAGGGCAAGCGCTGCGACCTGGAAGCCGGCATGGCCAAGCTCCTCGCCGCGCGCGTCGCCTGGGCCGCCGCCGACAATGCCCTCCAGATCCACGGCGGCAACGGCTTCGCCCTGGAATATCCGGTGAGCCGCCTGCTCTGCGACGCCCGCATCCTGTCGATCTTCGAGGGCGCGGCGGAGATCCAGGCCCAGGTCATCGCCCGGCGCCTGCTCGAAGTGCAGTAAGCGTCCGCTCCGGCAGAGCCGTGAAACGAGGAACCGCGCGCGGGTCGCTCCCCCCCGCCGTTCCACACGGG
>JAEWKL010000164.1 GCA_023386115.1 Pseudomonadota bacterium | reverse complement strand
GCGGCCGGCTCCGTGCGGGTGGTCGAGCTCGCCGAGCCGGCGGCCGGTCAGGGCGCCCGGCCCCGTGCCCAGCAGCGCGGCGAAGGCCGGGTTGGCGACGAGGATGCGCTCGTCCGGTCCGCTCAGGCAGGCAAGGCCGACCGGCGCGCCCTCGAAGGCGAAGCGGGGGAAGAGCTCATCCGGCAGGCCGGGGGCGGCGTCGGGCCTCTGGTCCAAGGCGGCGCAATCCTGGTGAACGGGGTGACGGAGGCGGAGCGCCTCCGCTTCCCCGCGCGGCGTCCCGGGCCGACATGCCCCGCCCGGCCCGGCTTGGCGGTTTCGCGGCGGAAACCATGCCTCCCCGCGCGTCCGGCGGCAAGGTCGGCCGTTCCGGCCCCGCGTGCGGTGCGCCGGAGCACGCTCCGGTGTGGAGAAGCGTGCTCCGCGTCACCGAGCCGGCATGTCGCGGATCGCCGCGAGCAAGACGCCGACGGGGCCGCAGCATGGCCTCAAGCGTGATCGTCGTCCGCTGCTCGAGGAGCTTCAATTCCGAGCGAACGGCGGCGAACTCGGCCTTCATCTCCGATCGGACGGCAGCGAAGTCGTTCCGAGTCTGGACCTTGGAGGCTGCGAGCTTCGCCCGCGCGGCAGCGAAATCGGCCTTGGCCTCGGCCTGGAACGCCGCGATCTCGGCCCCGATGGCCACGAATTCGGCCTTCACTGCGCCTTCGAGGCTCTGGAGGTCGGCCCTCGTCGGCAGGCCACCCTGGACCGCCTCGGCAAGGACCTCGGACTGCCCCTCCGCCTGCTCGACGGAGCGATGGGCCCGCTCCCGAAGGGCGCGGGCGAATGTCGGGATGCCGAAGGCGACGGCGGTCATCGGCCGGAGCCTAGCATGGGCCGGGTTGACGCCACAGGAGCCCCGGGTTGTCCGCGGCGGTCCTACACCCGCTCGAAGGTCAGATAGGTGGGCTTTCGCCCCTCCGCCGTGGTCTTGGTCTCGTAGCGGGTGCCGGGCCATTCCGGCCAGGCCGTGATCCAGTCGGCACTGCGGGTGGCGGTCCAGCGCAGGGCGGGGCAGCTTGCGGCGCGGACCAGCGTCCAGCCGACGTAGTCGTCGATGTCGGAGGCGAAGCGGAACTCGCCGCCGGGCTTCAGGACCCGGGCGATCTCGCGCAACGATTCGTCCGAGACGAAGCGGCGCTTGCGCTGCCGGCGCTTCGGCCAGGGATCGGGGTAGAGCAGGAAGACGCGCCCGATGCTCGCATCGGGCAGGCGTGGCAGCAATTCCATCGCGTCCCGGTCCCAGAGCCGGACGCTGTCGATCGCCTCGTCGTCGAGGGTGCGCAGCAGCTTCACCACGCCGTTGACGAAGGGCTCGCAGCCGATGATGCCGGTGCCGGGATTGAGCCGGGCCTGCGCGGCGAGGTGCTCGCCGCCGCCGAAGCCGATCTCGAGCCAGGTCTCGGCGACCGGGCGTGGAAACACGGCGGCGGGGTCGAGGCGGCCGCTCTCGGGCAGGCGCAGGCGGGGCAGGAGTTCGGCCAGGCGCTCCGCCTGGCCGGGGCGCAGGCGCTTGCCCTTGCGCCGGCCGTAGAAGGCGCGGCTCCGCTCGTGCCCTTCGTCGGTGTCGTGGTCGTCCATGGTGTCCCGGTGCCGAGAATGGGGCGTGTCGACGCCCCGTTAGCACCGGGGCGCCGGATCAGGCCAGGGCGCTCTTCAGCTGGCCGATTAGGTCGGTCCGCTCCCACGAGAAGCCGCCATCCGCGTCCGGCTCGCGGCCGAAATGGCCGTAGGCCGAGGTGCGGGCATAGATCGGCTTGTTGAGGCTGAGATGGGTGCGGATGCCGCGGGGCGACAGGTCGACGAGCTGGCCCAGGACCGACTCGAGCTTCGCCTCGTCGACCTCGCCGGTGCCGTGCAGGTCGACGTAGATCGACAGCGGCTTGGCGACCCCGATGGCGTAGGCGAGCTGGATCGTGGCCTTGCGGGCGAGGCCGGCGGCGACGACGTTCTTGGCGAGGTAGCGCGCCGCGTAGGCCGCCGAGCGGTCGACCTTGGTCGGGTCCTTGCCCGAGAAGGCCCCGCCGCCGTGCGGCGCCGCGCCGCCATAGGTGTCGACGATGATCTTGCGGCCGGTGAGGCCGCAATCGCCATCGGGACCGCCGATCACGAACTTGCCGGTCGGGTTGACGTGCCACACCGTCCGGTCGGTGACCCAGGACTCGGGCAGCGCCGCCCGGATGTAGGGTTCGACGATCTCCCGCACGGCGGCCGAATCGAGCGACTCGTCGAGATGCTGGGTCGAGAGCACGATCTGGGTCGCCTCGACCGGGCGACCGTCCGCATAGCGCACGGTGACCTGGCTCTTGGCGTCCGGGCCGAGCTTGGCCGCGGCGCCGTGCTTGCCCTTGCGGGCGTCGGCCAGGTCCTTGAGGATCTTGTGGGCGTAGTAGATCGGCGCCGGCATCAGGGCGGGGGTCTCGTCGGTCGCGTAACCGAACATGATGCCCTGGTCGCCCGCGCCCTCGTCCTTGTTACCCGCGGCGTCGACGCCGACGGCGATGTCGGCGGACTGCGCGTGCAGGTGGATGGCGACGTCGTTGTTCTTCCAGTGGAAGCCGGCCTGCTCGTAGCCGATGTCCTTGACGGCCGCGCGGGTCAGCTCCTCAAGGTCCTTGAAGGTGACCGAGTCGGGGCCGCGCACCTCGCCCGCGATGACGATGCGGTTGGTGGTCGCCAGGGTCTCGACGCCGAGACGCGCCTCCGGCATCACCGCCAGATACGCATCGACCACGGTGTCGGAGATGCGGTCGCAGACCTTGTCCGGATGGCCCTCGGAGACCGACTCGCTGGTGAACAGGTAGTTGGAACGCGGCATAGTGTGCGAAGCCCCCGGGTTCTGGTCGAGCGCGGCGCACACGCCGACAGAGCCCGACACCTCAATGGCGGGGGGTTCTGACAGCCGGAATTCCGAACGTCAATCCGACGAGCCGGAGTTGTTCGCTTTATCGAACGTTTGTTGCCCGGAGAGCGCATGGTCGACGGCGCGCACGAGGCTGCCGAGAGCCTGGCGGCGGTCGCCGTCGAGATGGGTGTCGGCGGCCCGGGCCACGGCCTCGGCGAAGCCGGTCCATCCTTCCAGCGCCTCCAGCCGCGCCTGCGGCCGGTCGCTGAGACCCGTCTGCGTCGCGTCGCGACCCGGCATGCTCTCGAAGAAATATCCGACCGGCACGCCGAGCACCCGCGCCAGGATGTCGAGGTCGGTGGCGCTCAAGCGGTTGGCGCCCTTCAGGTATTTGCCGAGCTGCGAGAGCGAGACCTCGAGCGGGCCGGCCAGGGCCTCCCGGCTCAGGCCGGCGCGCAGGCGCCGCTCCTCGATGAGGCTGCCGATATGGACGTCGCGGTAATCTGCAGGTTTCCCGGCCATCTCCCGGCTCGCAGGTCTGCCCGCGCGTCGCGCCGCGGCGTGGAAGGCGACGGGGTGATTGTTGATTCCCGATCCTTGAAATCCCGTAAATGCCCGCTCTTTCGGCGAACGCTTCATTCGTCATAGCGGATGGCGGAGCATGCCTCGGACCGGCGCTGGGCCGATGCCGGCGTCCCATGCGGGCCATACCGGGCCTTAACGACTGGCCGGAGAGGATGCGTGGAACACCGCCGGGCGTCCCGGATCCGCGTCCGTCCACCGATGCCGCCCTTGCCGGACGGCGCCACCCTGCTTCTATGCGCCTTCCCGGCCATCAGCGCCGCCGGAGGTCGTTCTGGTGCTCGAGGCCGGGGGCGATCACACTCGGCATCACGACTTTTCCCGGCGTCCGGATGGGACGGCGAGTGCGGCGTGGCCGTGTGCCGGCCCGACGACCGGGCGCGAGCGGAACGGATGGTGCGGGCGGACGGCGCCCTCTCCCGCGCCGGGGCGACGGATCGGAACAGGGCCGCGTGAGGATCGTCATGGTGCATCCCGCTCTGCTTCTCTGCGGCTCGTCCGCTATGCGGCGGCCCTGAGCGATGCTCTCGACCACCGAGATCTGCCTGCGCCTCGGCGCCGCCGTACTCGCCGGGGGGCTGGTCGGCATCAACCGCGAGATGCATTCGAAGCCCGTGGGCGTGCGCACCCTGGGTCTCGTGGCTCTCGGCTCGGCCCTGGTGACCCTGGCCGGGTCCGGCTTCTCCGGCGATGTGACCGACGCGAATGCCAGCCGGGCGATCCAGGGCATCATCACGGGGATCGGCTTTCTCGGCGCCGGCGTGATCGTGAAGCGCGAGAGCGGCGGCCGGGTGCACGGCCTCACCACCGCGGCGGCGATCTGGGTGACCGCGGCCCTCGGCATCGTCTGCGGCCTCGGCGCCTATCGCCCTCTGGTGCTTGGCACCGGCTTCCTCCTGGCGACCCTGATGGTCGGCGGCATGGTCGACCGGGTCATCGACGAACGGCGGAAGCAGACGAGGGACGGACGTGACGGGACCGCGTGAGGCCGGTGCGGTAGCGAGTCAGGGGCCCGTCTGACGCAGCTCCGGCGACAGCGTCAGGACGAGAGAGGCCTCCAGCGCGCACCGGCCCGATGCATCCCGCATGTCGGCCAGACAGCGCGTCGCTTCGCCGGTTCATCTCTCGGCGCCTACCATCTCAGTGAGTACAGCGCGGACGCCGTCGTGCCCCGCATCCAGATCCGGCAGGTCGACTCCTACGTCATCGATGACGGCGTGTCATCGACCCTGTCGACGGCGTAGAGGGGCATTGGATCGAAGTTTCCGCAGGTATCCGATCGAAGACACTGCCGATCACTTCGGGAAAGGTTCCCGGCATGGCCGGGCGCGATCCGGCCCACCAGTCCGGCCCACCGGTCGGGAAATCGGACCGCGTGACGCGGCGCGCTGCCGATCCTCGGCGGCGCTGCGGTCCGGTCCCGAGGCCCGGAGCCCCGCGCCGACGGTCAGCCGCGCGGCTGCTGCAGGTTGCGGCTCAGGTCGATCAATTCCCGCTGCACCTGCCGGTCGACGTCGCTGGGCCCGTCGCCGGTGATCGCCAGCACAATTCGCTCGCGGGCCGCTTCCAGGAAGGCCGCCGCCTCCTGGCGGTCACCCCTGAGATACAGCGATCCGAGCGTCTTCTCCCGCCAGGCAACGGAGATGATGAACTCGCCCGGCGCGACTTCCTGCAGCGCGACCTGGAGCGGGGTTCCCTGCTGGGACGGGCCTTCGTGCGCCATGATATCAGAAGCGATCAACGTGAGAGCATCGACCGGGGCCGGTCAGCGTCGCAGCCCATAGCGCGAAATCGCAGAGCGGGGTACCGCGATATGACGGGCTGGTCACCGGATGTCCCGTGCAGCCGACGCCGCGCGGCTCGGCTGGCTCCTCGCCAAAAAAGAAGCCGCCCTCGCAAGCGGCTTCAGTCGGGGAGGAAACGCCCTGGGAGGGCAGCAGCACCGCGGGAGAACCACGATGCTGCGATGCAACAACTCATGTTGCATCGCATCGTTCCCCGACGCGCGCCTTGGCCGGACGGGACGCGGAGCATCCGCACGGGTTCGGACCGACGCGGAGGCCTTGTCGTCGAGGAGATTGCGAAATGGAAGCGTCTCGCCCTGGGCCAAGGCCCACCGGCTAGGACCGTTCCAGGCCGCATGCTGGCTCGAGCCGGCACGGGCGCGGGAACTCACGGCATGAACCTCGTGGCATGAACTCACGGGGAGTATCATGCGTTGTGCCGTGAACGCCGCAGGAGACGCATCGTGGCCCCACCCAGCTCCGAGCCCGCGCGCCACAAGCCCGAACGCACCACCAACCGCGTGCGGCCGGCACTGCTGGGCTTGGCGCTCATCGTGCTGGTGCTCGCGCTCCTGATCTATGCGGGTGTGTTCGGCCCGCGCTGACGTTGGATCCAGGAGGTGATGATGCCCCACGGTCATCCGGCTCAAGCCCGGGAGCGGCCCGCCCCTGCCGAGGCACTGGGCGATCTCGTCCGCGCGACCACCGTCGGACTGGCGGCGTTTGGCGCCGTCCTGCTCGCGTGGCGCTACGGTGCCTGAGCAGATGGGGCGAGAGCCGCTCAGGCCGGGGACGGTCCCGATCCGGCCTCGCCGCAGCCGCCGCGCCCGACGCGGGCGCGCCCGGGGAGGATCTGCGCGCGCGGCAGGAGCGTCTCCTGGACGAGGCGATCGAGGAGACCTTCCCGGCGAGCGGCCCGATCTACCCCGCACCGGATCACCCGCTAGAACCCGAATGGTCCCCGTGCCGCAGGGCGCGGGCGGATCCGTCCCGAACTTCGCCCCGCGGCAAGCGTAGTACCAGAGACTTTCCTCTGTCCCGCTTCCTTCTCGAAAGCCACGATCATGAGCTACGACACCGACGTCCCCCCGCACCTGTCGGCCCAGCGCGCCGAGCCGCCGGCTCCGGTCGATGCCCCGAAGCCCAACACGGCGATGCTCAAGGGCGACATCGATTCCGGCCGCAGCGGCGACAAGGTCGAGGTGTTCGATCCCGGCATGGCGATGCTCGGGACGTGTGAGGAGGCGGGCGGCAACGCCCTCTCGCCGAAGGACATCGCCCGAGCCCGCTTCGCCGAGATCAAGGAACGGTGGCGCCTGTCTCCCCGCAAGCCGGGCTCCGCGCACAATCACGTCGACCCGACCTTGGCCCTCTATGTCGGCTTCATCGGCGTCGCAGGTGTCGGTCTCTCCGCGGCGATCTGGCTCGCCCGGGCCGGGGTGTGATCCGGCGCGGGGCCGCACCGGGCCTCACTCCACCGCGACCCGCCTCGATGGGCGAGCCCGCCCGGCCTGGCCACGCGGGGGGTTAGACCCGCTTAGCGAGGCGGCCGTTTTATCAGGCTCGCCGGAACGCCAGGGCCGCCCGCACCGGCGCGGCCACCAGACTGCACAGCGCGCCGACCGTCAGGACGAGGACGACGGAGAGGAGAGCGCCGAAGATGCCGATGAAACGCATGGTGCCGCCTCGCGGAAGGATGTCGGGCCGCATCGCCAGCGGCCGGGTCGGGACGCAGGAAGCGCCGCAAACAAGGCGGGAGTGAGGACTCGGGGTCACGCTCAAGCTTGAATCGCTGGAGGCTCTCGGATCACCGCGAGTGCGGCCGACGGTCTTCCGTACCGGCGAGATGACATCCCGCCCTCGCGCCAGGTCACGGAACTGCGACGCTGTCGCCATGGGCGGGATCCGGGGAAGGCGTAGGCGGACCGTGATGCAGAACGCCCGCCGAAGGGTTAGGACCTCGGCGGGCGGGCTGCCTTGGGGATTGGGGGAATCCGCTGCTGGTCTGCAAACGTGCAGCCGGAACCGCTGGTTCCGGAGTGGCTCCGAAAAAAGGCGAGACTGGCCTCGACGGTCCCGACCCGGTGCCGTGTGTCTGCTGCCCCCTCCGAGGGTGTGCCATGCAGGCGATCCACATTGCCGCACCCAGCCCGAGGTGACACGCTTGGCGCCCGAGGTGACACGCTTGGCGACGGACCGGGATGCGGTGGAGCGGGCATCCGGCATTGCCTGCGGCCCGTCGGGATCAGCCTGAGGGCCGTACTGGCTTGGATGGATCCGACACCATTCCGGAGCGGCTGCGGAGGAGCGCCACCCCGGTTCCGAGGGAGCAAGCCGCGGGGGATGCTTCAGGGCTACGACGGCACGGGCGCAGCGCAGCAAGGAGACCGAGCGGCCCGGGATCGATCCCGCCCGGACTCGTGAGAATACCCGTCAGGGCCGGACGCCGAGCGACGAAGCGTCCATCGATCGAGGGGAGCCCGGCGAAGGCAGATGCAGCCCCTGGCCGGGTGGGAGGCTCGGAGGCGAAGAGCGGTGCCGACCTAGCTGCGCGGGGGCCGAAACTCGTCCCACAGCCGCGTGAGTTCCTCGGCCACCTTCTCGCGCACATCACCTGGCTCCTCCGCGGTGACGGTCAGAATGACCCGGCGCCGAATAACTTCGAGACATTCATTCGCATACTGCCGATCTCCTCTGAGATACAGGCTGGCGATTTTTCTGTCTCTCAAGCTGAGGATGATGAAGAACTCATCTGGCGCAATTTCATCAAGATCAATGCGCAGCTGGCTTTCGCTGTCCGGTGTCATTGCTGATCGCTGCCTTGGCGTATGATCTTGGCCATACTCCAAATGCGATGGGCCAGATATGGGGACTCGGGCGGTTCCACCGGTACGACTACCGAGGTGAGACCTGATGCCAGGCCGGCAGCGAAGACGCGGCAGCCCGGCGCTCGGAGGGGGCGGAACACGGGCGCTAGGCTGCCGCCAGCCGGGGCAAGCCGGAGCCTGCAGGCGTGCCTGTGGTGTAGCTCCAAGGGGCACGTCCTGGATGTGCGGGGGCGCACGGAGGCCGGTGGCGGTGGTTCGCCGTGCTGAGCAGCCAGGTGCCCGCTCCGCCGCGCTCTGATGCTGCCGACGCGACTCAGCCGAGCCGCATCGTGCCGCGTGCGCCGGGAGTCTCCACCGGCCATCCGTGGAGATATCCGCGACCGAGGGCAGGGCGGCCCCTCGCGGCTCGCCCGCTCGGCGTTCTCGAAGTCCGCGCGGAACCCACGAAACAGAAGGGACGGCGGGCTTTGTCGGCTCCTTGACATCCAGGCGCGCCATCCTGTTCGCCTTGCCGATCCGAGGCGGCATGACGGGTCGCGGCGCGGGCAGGATGACGACTGGGCAGCAGGTGGTGCCATGCCCGTTGCCGCAAGAGGGGCGATCAAGCCTGCGGCCCGCTCGCACCGCGACCGCTTGGATGAACGGCGGCCCGCCAGGCCCAGATTTTAGCAGAAATCCGCCCCGACACGGGCTTGAAGATGCGTGGCGTCCCCGGCAGGGCTCGAACCTGCGACCCCAGGTTTCGTACCACTTCGGCTTTCGCCGCCGCCGCGAGGCGTTCGTGGTCTGGACTATCCCTTCACCGTAGCCTCGCAGAAAGCCTGCAAGAGCCCTTAGGTGCCGCCCGTCTAGTCTCTACACCTTCCCGGCTTGGGGCCGGGCTTGGCTCGGGATCGGCGTGAGGCCCCAATCGGCTCGACGCTTTCCCCGACTTTGAGCGGATCCGCCGCGCAGTTTCCCGGCGCGACGCCCAATTCGGTTTAGGAAACCTGTGCTCTGTCCAGCTGAGCTACGGAGACCCACGGCGAGCCTCTTACCATCTCGGCCGCCCTCCGCCAACCTCGCCGATGACGGATCGGCGAGGCTTCCACCATGGACCTCCTTTCACCACGGGCTCTCGGCATGCTACCGC
>JAEWKL010000316.1 GCA_023386115.1 Pseudomonadota bacterium | reverse complement strand
CCTCCGGCCGGTCGGCCCGCGTCACCGCGACCAGGCGGGCGAAGACCGCCGCCTGCCCGGCCACCGAGCGCCAGCGCCAGACCCAGCGCAGCGGGAATGGCCGGTCGGCCTCGACCCCTTCGTCGTCGCGCGAGAGCGTCGCGGTTCCCGCCATGCCGACGGCCTTGCCGGTGCCCTCGGTGCGCCATGCGGCGAGGTCGCGCTCCAGCCGCATCGGCTCCATGCCGAGGCCCGCGAGGTCGAAGCTCGCCTCCAGCCTCACCTCGACGCCGTCGCGATCGAGCGCGAATCGCAGGACCTGCAGACCGGCGGCGCGGTCGGCCTGCGAGAGCAGACGGAGCTCCTGGCCGGTGAAGGTCACGCCCCCGGGCATCCGGTGCATCCAGTCGGACAGGAGCGCGGCGCGCCGCAAGTCGAGCGTGCGCGTTCCGGACAGCATCTCGCCGTCGCGGGCCGCCAGCGGCTCGCCGTCGAGGACGAGGCGCACCCGCGACCAGTCCGCGACGGGCACCAGGGCGGGCACGGGCGGCTCGGTGTTGGGCATGTCGAACAGGCCGGCGACGTAGCAGCGCGGCCAAGAGGCCCAACGGATGTAGCCGAGCCAGCTCGCCCAGGTCGGCCCCCGGCTCACCGATCGGGCGGCCCGCATGCCGAGGAACCCGTTTCCGAGGGCGAAGCGGGACTCGACGGCGCTCTCCGTCAGCACGCTGTAGCCGTCATGCGTGAGGGTCCAGCCGGGATCCTGCGTTGGGTGCAGCACCTCACGCATGGGCGGTCTCCGTGACGGCCAGGGCCCGCAGCATGCCGCGGCCCAGCGCCGCCAGATCGAGCTGATCGAGCGACGTCACGACGAGATCGGCGCCCGCGGCCCGCAGCAGCGCCGCGTCGCCGAGCCGAGCGATCCCCAGGGATGCCATTCCTCCCGCACGCGCGGCCTCGATCCCGGCCGGGGCGTCCTCGACGACGACGCACTGGCCAGGCGGCACGCCCACCGCCTCGGCGGCAAGCAGGAAGAGGGCCGGGTCGGGCTTGCCGCGCGGCACGTCGCGCCCGCTCAGGTCGGCATCGAACAGCGACAGCAGCGTGCCCCCGTCCGGCAGGATCACGCGGGCCAGCATCGCATCCGCGTTCTTCGATGAGGAGGCGAGCGCCATGCGCAGTCCCGCCTGCTTCAGCGCGACCGCGAGGCGGATCGCGTCCGGGAAGGCGACGAAACTGCCCTCGGCGATCAGCCGGTCGATCAGGGCCTGCTTCTTGTCCGCATATGCCGTGGCGTGGTCGGCTGCCCCCGCGCCGCCGAGATGCTCCAGCACGGCCCGTGCGCCCTCGTGGCGCCGCTTGCCGGCGACGTGGCTCTGATAGAAGGCCGTGGTGAAGCCGGCCGGGTCGGCGAACCCGGCGAGCGCCTCGCGCCAGGCCCGCTCGTGGGGCGAATCCACGAGCACGCCGTCCACATCGAAGATCGCTGCGCGCAGAACCCGTGTCATGGCCGTCGACGCGCCCGGGCGCGCCCTCCCAAAAACAGGTCTCCGGGCGGCTCGCGGCACGGCCGGGCAACCCGTGTCAGAACTCAAGTCCGGTGCCATCCGATCTCGGCAGATCGTGCCGCGGCAGGCCTGCCGGTTTTCTTGGTCTCGCGCCCCGCCGGCCGGGTGTCGGCCACCGTCGGCGTGCGCTAGAGGTTGTCGCCCTCCGTCGAGGTGCCTCCACGGGCGACCGCGTTCCGGCCCCAGGTCCAGCCCGCCACCTCGGGCATGTCGTCCCCGTGGCGGCAGATATACTCCTTGTGGTCGATCAGCTTGTCCCGGATCGCCTGCTTGGCGTAGGCGGCCCGCGTCGCGAGGCCCGGCACGCGGTCGATCACGTCGCTGACGAGGTGGAAGCGGTCGAGATCGTTCATCACGCACATGTCGAACGGCGTGCTGGTCGTGCCCTCTTCCTTGTAGCCCCGCACGTGGAAGTTGGCGTGGCCTTTGCGGCGGTAGGTCAGCCGGTGGATGAGCCAGGGATAGCCGTGGAAGGCGAAGATCACCGGCTTGTCCGGGGTGAATAGGGCGTCGAAGTCGCGGTCCGGCAACCCGTGCGGGTGCTCCGTGTCGGGCTGGAGCTTCATCAGGTTGACGACGTTGACGACGCGCACCTTCACGTCCGGCGCGTGCTTGCGCAGAAGGTCGACTGCCGCGAGGGTTTCGAGCGTCGGCACGTCACCGCAGCAGGCCATCACCACATCAGGCTCGCCGCCGCGGTCGTTGCTCGCCCATTCCCAGATGCCGAGCCCCGCCGTGCAGTGCTTCACCGCCTGGTCCATGGTCAGCCACTGGGGGGCGGGCTGCTTGCCGGCGACGACGACGTTCACGTAGTTGCGGCTGCGCAGGCAATGGTCGGTCACGGACAGGAGGCAGTTGGCGTCCGGCGGCAGGTAGACCCGGACGACCTCCGCCTTCTTGTTCACGACGTGGTCGATGAATCCGGGATCCTGGTGGCTGAACCCGTTGTGGTCCTGGCGCCAGACGTGGCTCGACAGAAGGTAGTTCAGCGAACCGATCGGCCGGCGCCAGGGAATGTGGTTGCAGACCTTCAGCCACTTGGCGTGCTGGTTGAACATCGAGTCGATGATGTGGATGAACGCCTCGTAGCATGAGAAGAAGCCGTGGCGGCCGGTGAGCAGGTAGCCCTCCAGCCAGCCCTGGCACTGGTGCTCGCTCAGCATCTCCATCACCCGGCCGTCCGGGGCGAGGTGATCGTCCCAAGGGAACGTCTCGGCGACCCAGGCGCGGTTCGTCACCTCCAGCGCGTCCTGCCAGCGGTTCGAGTTGTTCTCGTCGGGGCTGAACAGCCGGAAGTTCCGCGCCTCGGCGTTGAGCGCCATGACGTCGCGCAGGAACAGGCCCATCTGCCGGGTCGACTCCGCCGTGACGGCGCCGGGCGCCGTCACCTCGACGGCGTAGTCGCGGAAATCCGGCAGCCGCAGGTCCCGGAGCACCGAGCCGCCGTTCGTATGCGGGTTGGCGCTCATGCGGCGCTCGCCCCGTGGGGCGATCTCGGCGAGTTCGGGCCGCAGCCGCCCGGCCTCGTCGAACAGCTCATCCGGCCGATAGGAGCGCATCCAATCCTCGAGGATGCGCACGTGGGCCGCGTTGTCGTGCATCGCGCCCATCGGCACCTGATGCGAGCGCCAGTAATCCTCGGTGCGCTTGCCGTCGACCTCCTTGGGGCAGGTCCAGCCCTTCGGGGTCCGCAGGACGATCATCGGCCAGCGCGGACGTTCCGTGAACCCGTTCCGGCGCGCATCGGCTCGGATGCGCTGGATGTCGGCGAGTACGGTGTCGAGGGTGGAGGCCATCTGCCGGTGCATCGCGGCCGGGTCGTCGCCCTCGACGAAGTGGGGCGTGTAGCCGTAGCCGCGAAAGAGGCTGTCGAGTTCTTCGTGGCTGATCCGGGCCAGCACCGTCGGGTTGGCGATCTTGTAGCCGTTGAGGTGCAGGATCGGCAGCACCGTCCCGTCGGTCACCGGGTTGAGGAACTTGTTCGAGTGCCAGCTCGTCGCCAGCGGCCCGGTCTCGGCTTCACCGTCCCCGACCACGCAGGCGACGATCTGGTCGGGATTGTCGAAGGCCGCCCCGAAGGCGTGGGAGAGCGCGTAGCCCAGCTCGCCGCCCTCGTGCATCGAGCCGGGCGTCTCCGGAGCGACATGACTCGGCACGCCGCCGGGGAACGAGAACTGCTTGAACAGGCGCTTCATCCCGGCTTCATCGGGGGAGATGTTCGGGTAGACCTCGCTGTAGGTGCCTTCGAGATAGGCGTTGGCGATCAGGCCCGGCCCGCCGTGACCGGGGCCGGTGATGTAGATCATGCTCAGGTCGTGCTGGCGGATCAGCCGGTTCAGATGCACGTAGATGAAGTTCAGGCCTGGCGTGGTGCCCCAGTGGCCGAGCAGCCGCGGCTTGATGTGCTCCTTGCTCAGGCGCTCCTTCAGCAACGGATTATCGTACAGGTAGATCTGCCCGACCGACAGGTAGTTCGCGGCCCGCCAATAGGCGTCCATCAGACTGAGCTCGGTAGCCGACACGGCGTCCTTCATCGGATTCCCCTCTGCCGATCGATCCTTGTGTGGTCGGGCGGACCGGCCATCGCGTTCGGCCGCCGGGGCCGTGGCGCGGCGCGCCTCCGCGCCGAGGCGCTGCTTGTGTCGGCGAGCGATCATCGCTGGATCTCCGACCGAGGCGACGCGTCTTTGGATGACGCGTCAGCCCATTGATGAGGCGTTTCCGCCGCGCTCGACCAAGCTGGGGCACGACGAAACCCGTCGCACCGGAGCGTCGCTCAGTACGAGCGGCACACGCCAGTATACGAATCGTAGTAGGCGTAGGGGCCGCAACCACCGTAGCTCGAGCCATAGTAGCCGGCCGCCGCCCCGGCAGCGAGGCCGACACCCGCCGCAGCCAGCCCATAGCCGGGGCGGTAGCCATACCCGTAGCCGTACCGGCCGTACCCGTACCGTCCGTAACCCGCGCCAGGCCGCCCCCATCCAGGCCGGCCGGCTATCGGGCCTGCGGCACCCCAGCCCGGTCGACCGATGCCGCCGCGGAAGCCCGCTCCGCGATATCCGCCAAAGCCGCCTCCTCGGAATCCGCCGCCGCGAAAGCAGGCCCCGTGGAACCCACCGCCGCCGCGGAAGCCGCCTCCGCCGCCGCGGAAGCCGCGGGCATCCGCGGCGACGCGTGTCAGGATAAGG
>JAEWKL010000153.1 GCA_023386115.1 Pseudomonadota bacterium | reverse complement strand
ACATGGGCCGCCGCCGCCATCTCCTCCGGGCTGCCGAGGCTCAGCGTGTAGCAGGTCGTGACCGGGGCGGGCGCCGGGATCCCGGCAAGCGCGGAGGCGGGCTTGCCGGCGCGCTTGGCCTCGAAGTCCCACAGGGCACAGTCGAGGGCGTTGCGGGCGGCGCCCGCCGGCATCCGGCCGGCGAGCTCTGGCCGGGTGAGGCCGGCGGACAGCGCCTCGGCCTGCTGGTCGATCAGGGCGCGCACGCCCTCCACGGTCTCGCCGTAGCGGGCGTAAGGCACGCACTCGCCCCGGCCGGTGGCGGTGCCGTCCGTCACCTCGGCGGTCACCACCACGGCTTCCGTCCGGCTGCCGCGCGAGATGGTGAAGGTGCCGGCGATCGGCCAGCGCTCGATGGCGGTCGCGAGCCGGATCACGCCGGGAACTCCGCCACCAGACGGTCGACCAGCCCCTCGACCCCAAACCGCACCGGATCGGTCGCCGGCAGGCCGTGCTCGGCGGCCAGCGTGTCGAGGAGCGCCCTCGCCTCCCCCTCCTCCAGGGCTTGCGTGTTGACCGCGATGCCGGTCGGCCGGATGTCCGGGTTGGTCAGGCGGCCGAGCCGCACCGTGAGGTCGATCACCTCCTGGAGGCTCGGCAGAGGGTGCTTGACCCCGCGCATCGTCGTGCGGGTCGGCTCGTGGCAGACCACGAAGGCGTCGGCCTGCGCCCCGTGCAGCAGGCCGAGGCTCACGCCGGCGAAGCTCGGGTGGAACAGCGAGCCCTGGCCCTCGATCAGGTCCCAGTGGTTCGGGTCGGCGGCGGGGGCGATCCACTCGACGGCGCCGGAGATGAAGTCGGCCACCACCGCGTCGATGGCGACGCCGCGGCCGGAAATGAACACCCCGGTCTGGCCGGTGGCACGGAAATCGGCGTCGAGGCCGCGGGCCCGCATGCCCTTCTCCAGCGCCAGCACGGTGTATTTCTTGCCCACCGAGCAGTCGGTGCCGACGGTGAGGAGCCGCTTGCCCGGCCGCCGCGTGCCCTTGCCGGTGTCGAAACGCTGGTCGGAATGGCGCACGTCGTGGAGCTGGCGCCCGTGGCGGGAGGCGGCCTCGGCGATCTCCGGCACCGCGCCGAGGCGGGTGTGCAGGCCGCTCGCCACGTCGAGCCCGGCCTCCAGTGCCTGGACGATGGTGGCGACCCAGTGCGGTGGCAGCACGCCGCCGGCATTGACCACGCCGACGATCAGCGTGCGGGCCCCTCGTCCGACGCCCTCCTCGATCGTCAGGTCCGGGATGCCGAGATCGGCGGCGCAACCGGGCAGGCGCAGCTGCCCGACGCACCATTCGGGCCGCCAGTCGACGATGCCGTAGGCGGTCTTGGCGGCGAGCCGGTCGGGCACGTCGCCGAGGAACATCAGGTAGGGCGTGGCGATCTGCATCGGTCTCGTCGGTCCGTCGTCGCGAGGGCGTCACGGGGGCCGGGCAAGCGCATGCGGGAAGGATCATGGCTGTCGGCGGAGGCACCTTCGCGCGGGCGGCTCCAGGGTGCAACAGGTCCACGCGAAGGGCTGCCCGGCCAGGGAGATGCCAGAGGGCGCCTCCGCTTGGCCCGCGCCTTGCCAGGGGCGGGCCGGGCACAACCTCCGGTCTGCGCAATCAGGCTTCGTCCGGACGCCGCACTCATCCCCGGTCCTTGCCCGGCCCGGCCCTTGACGCCAACAACGCCGTGACGGACTAGGTCTGTGCCCAAAAGGAGAGCACGAATGCGTTTGAGAAGCCTGCTTCCCGTCCTGCTCGCCGGCCTGGCGGCCTCCGCCGGCGCCGCTTCGGCCCAGGACCTGACCGGGACGCTGAAGAAGATCAAGGAGACCGGGCAGATCACGCTGGGCTACCGCGACTCGTCGGTGCCGTTCTCCTACCTCGACAACAACCAGAAGCCGGTCGGCTTCGCGATGGACATCTGCTACAAGATCGTCGACGCGGTGAAGTCCGAGCTGAAGCTCGACAAGCTCGAGGTCAAGCTCAACCCGGTGACCTCGGCGACCCGCATCCCGCTGATCGCCAACGGCACCGTGGATCTCGAGTGCGGCTCGACCACCAACAACGTCGACCGGCAGAAGCAGGTCGCCTTCACCAACACCCACTTCCTGACCGCAAACCGCTTCGTCACCAAGAAGTCGAGCGGCCTGACGAAGTTCGAGGACCTGAAGGGCAAGACCGTCGTGTCGACCTCGGGCACGACGAACATCAAGATGATCAACGAGTACAACGCCGAGAAGAAGCTCGGCATCACGATCCTGCCGGCCAAGGACCACGCCGAGGCGTTCCTGATGGTCGAGACCGGCCGCGCCGCCGCCTTCGTGATGGACGACGTGCTGCTCGCCTCCCTCGCCGCCGGCTCGAAGGAGCCGACCGCCTACGTCATCTCGACCGACGCCCTGTCGAAGCCCGAGCCCTACGGCATCATGCTGCGCAAGGACGATGCACCGTTCAAGAAGGTCGCGGACGCCGCCACCGCCGCCTTCTACAAGAGCCCCGAGGCCAAGACGACCTACGACAAGTGGTTCATGAAGCCGATCCCGCCGCGGGACATCAACCTGAACCTGCCGATGAGCGACGCGCTCAAGAGCGCCTTCGCCAAGCCGAGCGACAGCCCGGACCCGGCCTCCTACTGATCTGACGACCGGGCGCCGCCCTCCCCCGGGCGGGGCCCCGCGCAAGCCCGCGGCCAGGGGGC
>JAEWKL010000141.1 GCA_023386115.1 Pseudomonadota bacterium | reverse complement strand
GCCCCCTGGGGGGTATCTTCCCGGGGGGGCCGCCCCGCGACACCACGGCGATCACGAGGGGAGCCTGGGCCAGGCGCCCGGCCTCGAGGGCGAGGCGCTTGTCGTCGGCCTCCGGGTGGTCGGCCCGGTAGGCCTCGGCCACCGTCCGGCCGATGCGGGCCTGGCCCTCGCCGTCGATCAGGATGAAGCGCCAGGGGGCGAGCTTGCCGTGGTCCGGCACCCGGGCGGCGGCGGCGAGGATGGCGTCCAGCTCCTCCGGGGAAGGGCCGGGGCCGGCGAGCTGCGCCGGCGGCACAGAGCGGCGGGTGCGGAGAAGGTCGAGGGTTGCGTTCATCTCGGCTTCAGTGGCTTGAGCTATCGTGGACGGGACGGGGAGGACAGGCTGCCATCCTGGCGCCCCGATGCACCCTTTAAGCACCATTCCGCCCTGGACGGCCACGCCCGGGCGCGACGTGAAGCCGGGCGCCGGGCAAGCCGGGGCCGAGGACGCCGACCGCACCATGACGCGCTCTCCCGCATCCCCTTTCCATGCCTGGACCGCTCGGGACTTCTGGCTGGCGCTCGCCGCCGTGCTGCTGTTCTGGGCCGCCGCTGCCGCGGTGTGGCCGCTCGCCGGCGCGGTGGTGCCGTGGGATTCCAAGAACCACTTCTACCCGATGCTGCGCTACCTCGGCGCGGCGCTGGCGAACGGCGAATTGCCGCTCTGGAACCCTTACCACTTCGCCGGGCACCCCTCGGTCGCGGATCCGCAATCGCTCCTCTTCACCCCGACCATGCTGCTCTTCGCGTGGCTCGACCCCTCGCCGTCGATGGAGCTGTTCGACGCGGTGGTGTTCGCCCACCTGATCCCGGGCGCGGTCGCGACGCTGCTGCTCTTCCGCCGCCGTGGCTGGCACCCGGCCGGCGCGGTCGCGGCCGCGATGGTGTTCGTGCTCGGCGGCTCGGCCTCGGCCCGGCTGCAGCATACCGGCATGATCATCTCCTACGGCTTCGTGCCGCTCGCCTGGTGGCTGCTGGAGGAGGCGCTGGCACGCCGCTCCTACGCTTTCGGCGTGGCCTTCGCGGTCGTCGCCGCGGTGATGACGGTGGGGCGCGACCAGGTGGCGTTCCTGTGCGGCCTGAGCCTGATCGGCGTCGCGGTCCATGCCGTGCTCACGGCGCCGACGCCGCTCGCCCACCTGCGGGCGCGGGTCGGCGTGCTCGCCGTGATGGCGGTGGTCGGCGGCGCGCTCCTCGCCGTGCCCTCGCTCCTCACCATGCAGTTCCTGATGACCTCGACCCGGCCGTCCTTCGGCTACGGGGCGGCCATCATGGGCTCGCTGCCGCCGTCGAGCTTCGCCACCGCCTTGTTCGCCGACGTGTTCGGCTCCCTGCGCTGGACCTACGATTACTGGGGTCCGGACTGGCAGTCGATGGACGGCAATACCTGGACCGACCGGGCGGTGAACTACCTCTTCGCCGGCACCCTGCCGGCGGTCCTGATCCTCTGGCACGGCATTGCGGGCGGCCGCCTCGCCGCGCGGGAGATCCGCTATCCGGTCATCGTGCTCGGCGCCGCCACGCTCTATGCGCTCGGGCGTTACACCCCGCTCTTCGCGCCGGTCTTCGACCACGTCCCCGGCGTCGACCTCTACCGCCGGCCCGCCGACGCGACCTTCGTCATCAATATCGGCCTTTCACTCACCGCCGGCTACCTCGTCCACCGCTACGTGACCGAGGGCGCGCCGCGGTTCCGGTGGTCCGGCGGTGCGAGCCTCGCCCGCACCACCCGGCTGGCCCTGCCGGTTCTGGCCGTCGCGATCCTCGGCGGCATCCTGCTCGTGTCCTACACCTATGCGGCCAAGGCCCATCACCTGCCGGATGCGCTCCGCGACGGCCTGATCGGCACCGGGATCGCGCTGGCCGCGGTGGTCGTGATGCTGCGCGCCGCTCCCGGTCGGCGGGCGCTGGCCGCCTCCTGCCTCGTCGCGCTGCTCGGCGCCGAACTCGTCTGGCGCAACGCCGGCAACTCCCTCAATGCCGAGCCGGCGGGGCGCTACGCGGTCTTCCAGCGCCTGCCGCCGGAGCAGCTCCAGGGCCTGACCCTGCTGAAAGCGGAGCTCGATGCCCGCCACGCCAAGGGCGAGCATCCGCGGGTCGAGATCCTGGGCCTCGGCGGCGCCTGGCAGAACGCCTCGATGGTGCTCGGGCTCGAGGACACGATCGGCTACAACCCCCTGCGGCTCGCCGATTACGAGCGCGCCGTCGGCCCCGGCGAGAACGCCGCCGACCCGAACCTGCGCCAGTTCCCCGGCCTGTTCCGCGGCTATCGCTCGCGGCTCGCCAGCCTGCTCGGCCTCGAATACCTCGTCCTCGACCGGCCGGCCGAGCGGCTGCCGCGGCACTTCCCGCAGCTGACCGGCGCCAAGCTGCTCTACGGCTCGGGCGAGATGTGGATCTACCGCCTCGATCCGGCCAAGCCCAGGGCCTATCTGGCGACCCGCCTCGTCCCGGTCGATTCCGAGAGCGTGCTCAACCAGGACGAGCTGCCGGAATTCGAGGCCAACGAGACGGCCTTGGTCGACCAGGACAGCGTGCCCAAGATCAAGGGCGAGTTCGGACTCAAGGACCCGGCCGCGCCGGTCACCGCCGCGACGGGCACGGCGACGATTCTCGCCTATCGCCGCAATGTCGTCACGGTGGAGGTCGAGACCGACCGCGACAGCGTGCTGGTGCTGCACGACATCTTCTATCCGGGCTGGCAGGCGCGGGTGGACGGTGCCCGCCGCCCGATCCTGCGCACGAACCTGCTCTTCCGCGGGGTCGAGGTGCCGGCCGGCAAGCACGTGGTCGAGTTCCGGTTCCGCCCGCTCTCGGTCGACAACCTGGTGGCGGCGGCGAGCGAATTGTTGGCGAGGGACGATGACGTGGGCGAGACGGCGGTTCGGTAAAACCCTGGCGCTCGCGCTCGCGGCAAGCCCCGCCGCAGCCAGTCCCGCCCTCGCGCAAGTCCCCGCCCTCGCGCAAGTCCCCGGCCTCGCACAAGCGCCCGGCCCGTCGCCGGTCGTGCCCCCGGGTGGGACGCCGCAAGGGATCGCGCCCCAAGGTGTGGCGCCGCAGGGCGTGACCCAGGGCCCACCCCCGGCGCCGGCTCCCGCCGAGGCCATCCTGTCCCTGCGGGCGGTGCTGACCAGCGAGGCCAAGCCCCTGCGCGGCGGCCTGACCTGGCGGATCTACGAGGACCGGCCGGAGGGCGGCAAGCCCGTGGTGCTGGCCCGCTCCGAGGAGGCGCAGCCGTCCTTCCGGCTGCCGCCGGGCAACTACCTCGCCAACGTCACCTACGGCTTCGTCAGCACCTCGAAGCGCGTGACCCTGAATTCGGGCTCAAGCAGCGACCAGCTCACCGTCAATGCCGGGGCGTTGCGCCTCTCCGGCGCGGTCGGCGAAGCGAAGATTCCCGGCGGCCAGCTCGCCTTCGCGGTCTTCGTGCCGATCGGCAACAACCCGGAAGGGCGGCTCGTCCGCGACGGCGTCAAGGCCGGCGAGGTGGTACGCCTGCCCGAGGGCACCTACCACGTCGTCTCGACCTGGGGCGATTCGAACGCGATCCAGCGCGCCGACCTGAAGGTCGAGAACGGGCGCCTCACCGACGCGACCCTCAACCACCGCGCCGCCACCGTGACCCTGAAGCTCGTCGCTGCCCCCGGCACCGAGGCCTTCGCGGGCACCGCCTTCAGCGTGCTGACGCCGGGCGGCGACACGATCCGCGAGGCGATCGGCGCCTTTCCGCAGGTGACCCTGGCGGAGGGCGAGTACCAGCTGATCGCCCGCCACGACGGCAAGGTCTACACCCAGGACTTCAAGGTCGAGAGCGGAGTCGACCGCGACATCGAGGCGATCGCCAAGGATCCGTGACGATCACGATCCTTATTCGGAAAGACCTGCGACGGATGGCCGGCTAATAATGCTGGCGCGCGGCGGCGTGCCTTTGGACGAGCGGACTAACCTTTGGTTAAGCGAGCGGCCAGAGAGCACCGGTCCCGGGCCGGCATGACGGCGTATCACACGAGTCTCATGCTGCCGTTTATCCGGATCTTAACCGGCTGACGTAAGGTTGGCGGCATGCGATGCATGCCTGACCTCATCCGTGACGAGAAGGGAGCGACGACCGTCGAGTTCGCGCTCGTCGGCGCGCTGTTCCTCACGGCGCTGCTGTTCACGATGATCGTGGCCGAGGTCCTGTACTTCGGCCAGAAGCTCGACTTCGCGACCGAGCAGGCATCGCGGAAGATCCTCATCGGCAGCCCCCAGAAGCAGCAGGAATCGGACCCGGCCTATCCCGCGACCCTGGCGAGATTCACGCAGGAACTCTGCGGCTACCTGCCCGCGGCGATGTCCTGTAGCGACATCATCGTCAACCTGTACAAGGTATCAGCAGGGAATCCGGGCTACTACGCCTACATCAAGACCGACATGAGCGGCCTGGCGCTGCCGCCGTTGACGCCGGGTAGCGGCCAATTCACCCTCGGCAGCCGGGGCGACTACCAGTACCTGCAGGTGATCTATCCGGTCACGCTCCTGCCCGCCTTCATGACGAGTTGGCTCGACACCAGCGCGACCTACAAGGGCAAGGCGGCCTATCTGGTGATCTCGACCGCCGCCTTCCGCGTCGAGCAATTCTGATGCGTGCCGGTCCCGTCGCCAGGATCCGTCGCTTCCGCGCCTGCGAACGCGGGATCGCCGCCGTCGAGCTCGCGCTGATCCTGCCCATCCTCTTCACGCTGATGCTCGGCGGCATCCAGATCGTCGCCTACATCAACGCGTCGCGTAAGGTCGACCTGGTGGTGCGATCGATCAGCCAGATGATCTCCCAGACCAAGCCCGAGGGCGCGACCACCGTCGCCACGGTCAACCAGGCCGACCTGCATTTCAGCTTCGATTCGGCCCTGGTCCTCTTCCCGTACCTGATGAGCGAGGGCAAGCGCCAGGGCCGGCCATGGTGGCAGGTCATCACGATCAACTACGCCAGCATCCGGTTCAATCCGATCGCGGTGACCTGCCAGGACCCGAACGACCAGAGCGCCTGCTACAGCGCCGAGGTGGTCTGGACCAGCACCGGCACCGCCCAGCCGGCGAGCGGGCCGCTCTATCGGCGTTGCGGCACAGCGCTCACCCCGGTCGACAACACCGCGGCCCCGAGCCCGACGACGTTGCCACGCTCCCTGTTCGGCCCCGCCACGACGGTCGTGATCGACGTGACGTTCACGTTCGTGCCGACCTTCGGGGCGCGGTACCTCCCCTCGATCCAGATCGCACGCTCGGCCTACGTCCAGCCGCGTTACGCCTCGCTGATCGATTACGACATCACCGGCAACGATGGAATCGCCACGAAATGTTCCTGAACTGCGCATCCCGGTTCGCCGCGGCGCTGCCGTCGCTGATGCGGAGCCGCGACGGCGGCATCGGCATCGTGTTCGGGCTCAGCCTGATCCCGATGATCGGCCTCGTCGGGCTCGGGATTGATTACGGCCTTGCCATCACCAATCGGTCGCGGCTCGACCGGGCAGCAGATGCCGCGGCGCTCGCCGCCGTCGTGACCGCCAAAGCCTACGTGGCTGCCAATGCGTCGCAGGTCGGCGTCATGGAGGCCGCACGCATCGCGGGCAAGGCGCAGGCCGTCAACACCTTCTATGTCAATGCCGGCAAGATCCCGATGGCGGATGTGTCGCTGCAGACACCAGACGTGACCATCGACCGACAGACGATCGATGCCCAGGTGACCTACACCGTGACGATCCAGAACATCTTCGCCAAGCTGTTCAGGGTGCCGACCACGACGGTGACCAGCACGAGCAAGGCCTCGGCCGATCTGCCGAGCTATCTCGACTTCTACCTGATGGTCGACGTGTCGGGTTCGATGGGCTTGCCGACGACCGCGGATGGCATGACGAAGCTCGCCACAGACAACAAAGATATGTTCGACGACTACAAGCAGGGCTGCCAATTCGCCTGCCACTACCCCGGCAACAAGGGATGGGACCTGGCGGCCGGCAAGATCCAGCTGCGCTCGGACGCGGTGAACAATGCCGTCTGCGACCTTCTGCAGCGGGCGACCGTGCCATTGGTTCCGGACCAGTACCGGATCGGCATCTACCCGTTCATCAACCAGCTGGGGACGCTCAGCGGCCTCACCACCAACATCGCCAGCCTGAAGACGGCGGCGCAATGCTCACAGGTCTGGCCGCTAGCCTTCACCAATCTTCTCGATACCGGTACGACCCAGCTCTACACCTCCGGGGACCCGACCACCGGCACAGGCGCGGGCGGCACGCATTTCGAGACCGCCCTGCCACAGATGAAGAGCGTCGTCGGGATGAACGGTTATGGCGACGGTTCGACCATCACGAGCCGCAAGCCGTTCGTCTTCCTCGTCACCGACGGGATGCAGAACAAACAGTATTTTTACTCAAAAATAATCAATGGAAAATATGTCTATTCTGGAAATAACTCCCAATTTTCAGGATACGGCAAAGCAGAATTCGGCCCTTTAAAGCCGGCGTCACAGCCGTCCCCGATCGACCCCGCCAACTGCGACGCCCTAAAGGCCGCCGGAGCAACGATTTCGATCCTCTATATTCCATACAATATCATAAATTTCATCGACAAGGGTGGAATATATGTTGCTCCAGAGAATAATAAGGTCAATAAATTCAGTCCGACCCTCGCGAAACCGCTCCAGGCTTGCGCCTCGCCCAGCTACTTCAGAACTGCCGACTCGCCCGAGGCCATCACCTCTGCACTGAACGCAATGTTCGACCAAGCGCTGCGGGTCGCCCGGCTCATCCAGTAGGGGTCTGAACATCGGCGGAAATCGCATCACCAAACTCCCGGCGGTGCGTCGCCTGCGCCACCGACGCGGCTCCGCTCGCGCAGCGCGCCCACCGCGAGGCTTTGCCGAGAATGCGATCGAGGCCGGTATTCACCGAGAGGGCGCACGGCTGAAACTTTCCCTCCGGAACCTGGGCTGCCCCGAGTTCCGGAAGGGGGTGTTAAGGCGCGAGCGCCTCTACGGAACCGGCGTTTCCCCGTGCTGCCCGTCCAGGGTCACGCCCTCGCTCGGCACGCTGTCCGCCACGGCCTGCGCCCGGCGCAGATCCGGGAAGGTCGCCTCGGCCACCAACTCGGCGAGGGCCTGGTCGAGCGGCAGGGTGCGGCTCTGCGGGCTGCCGAGGCGGCGGATCGAGACGGTGCGCTCCTCGCCTTCCTTGCGGCCGACGACCAGCATCACCGGCACCTTGGCGTGGGAATGCTCGCGGACCTTGTAGTTGATCTTTTCGTTGCGAAGATCGGCCTCGGCCCGCAGGCCCGCCGCATCCGCCGCCCTCAACACCTCGCGGGCGTAAGGATCGGCCTCGCCGGTGATCGTCGCCACCACGACCTGGAGCGGCGCCAGCCAGAGCGGGAAATGGCCGGCGAAATGCTCGATCAGAATGCCGGTGAAGCGCTCCATCGAGCCGCAGATCGCCCGGTGGACCATCACCGGAGTCTTCTTCTGTCCGTCGGCATCGACGAAGAAGGCGCCGAACCGCTCCGGCAGGTTGAAGTCGACCTGCGTGGTGCCGCATTGCCAGTCGCGGCCGATCGCGTCGCGCAGCACGTACTCGAATTTCGGTCCGTAGAAGGCGCCCTCCCCCGGGTTGATCGCGGTCTTGATCCGTCCGCCGGACTGCTCCTCGATCTGGGTGAGCACCCGGGTCATCACCTCCTCGGCGTGGTCCCACAGGGCGTCCGAGCCGACGCGCTTCTCCGGCCGCGTCGAGAGCTTCACCACGATCTCGTCGAAGCCGAAATCGGCGTAGGTGGAGAGGATCAGGTCGTTGATCTTCAGGCATTCGGCGGCGAGCTGGTCCTCGGTGCAGAAGACGTGGGCATCGTCCTGCGTGAAGGCGCGCACCCGCATCAGCCCGTGCAGGGCGCCCGACGGCTCGTAGCGCGAGACGGAGCCGAACTCGGCGAGCCGCAGCGGCAGGTCGCGGTACGACTTGAGGCCATGCTTGAAGATCTGCACGTGGCCGGGGCAGTTCATCGGCTTGATCGCGAAGACGCGCTCGTCTTCGGTCTTCGTGACGAACATGTTTTCCCGGTACCAGTCCCAGTGACCGGAGGTCTCCCACAACGCCTTGTCGAGGATCTGCGGCGCGTTCACCTCCTGGTAGTCGCCCTTCAGGCGCCGGCGCATATAGGCGATGAGGGATTGGAACAGGGTCCAGCCCTTCGGGTGCCAGAACACCACGCCCGGCCCCTCCTCCTGGAAGTGGAAGAGGTCCATCTCGCGGCCGAGCTTCCGGTGGTCGCGGCGCTCGGCCTCGGCGAGGCGGTTGAGGTAGGCGTCGAGGTCGGCTTGTGATGCCCAGGCCGTGCCGTAGATCCGGCTCAGCATCGGCTTCGTCGAATCGCCGCGCCAATAGGCGCCCGCCACCTTCATCAGCTTGAAGGCAGTGCCGACCTTGCCCGTCGAGGTCATGTGCGGGCCGCGGCAGAGGTCGAACCACTCGCCCTGGCGGTAGAGCCGCAGGTCCTCGCCCGGGGGAATCGCGTCGACGAGCTCGACCTTGAACGCCTCGCCCTTCTCCTCGAACAGCTTGCGCACGTCGTCGCGGGCCCAGACCTCCTTGGTGAAGGGAGCGTCGCGGGCGATGATCTCGCGCATCCGCGCCTCGATCGCCGGAAAATCGTCCGGCGAGAACGGGGTCTCGCGGTGGAAGTCGTAGTAGAAGCCGTTCTCGATCACCGGGCCGATCGTGACCTGGGTCTCCGGCCACAACGACTGCACGGCTTCCGCGAGCACATGGGCGCAATCGTGCCGGATCAGCTCCAGCGCCCGCGGGTCGGCGCGGTCGAGGAACTCGATGCGGACGTCCTCGGCGATCGTGTCGTCGAGGTCGCGCACCGTGCCGTCGAGAGCCATCGCCACGGTGCGCTTGGCCAGCGACTTGGCGATGCCCTCGACCACAGTACGGCCGGTCACGGCACCGTCATAGGATCGCGTGGCGCCATCGGGAAAGGTCAGGATCGGCATGGTCTTCCAAAGACTCCTCGGGGCTCACTCCTGCGCACGGTGCAGGTAAGCGGGGCGGCGGACAGGGCCGGCGGGCATTGGCCGCGCACCGGACCGGCGCCGTATATCAGCGATGGCGGGACATGTCAGACACACCCGAGCGCCTTCGCATGCCCGAAGCGGAGGCGGGGCTCAGCCCTCGAGGCTCTCGCAGAGCGGCGGCGGCGCGTTGACCCCGCGCCAGCGGCCATAGGCCCAGGGCCGGTGCCAGGCGGCGCCGGCGGGCGGCGCGTCGGGCACGAGGTCGATGCCGTGGGTGCCGAACGGGCCGCAGCGGCAGATGCGCGCGAGCCCCATCCAGCCGCCGGCCCAGAGGCCGTGGCGCTGGATCGCCTCGTCCGTATAGGCCGAGC
>JAEWKL010000035.1 GCA_023386115.1 Pseudomonadota bacterium | reverse complement strand
CCGCCGGTCTCCCGCTACACCATGGAGGGCCTTCGCAGCCCGGAGGTCAGCGCCGAGGATCGCCGCAGCGGTGCCCTCAGCCAGACCTTCGCGACCGGGCGCGACGTGCCGGGCGAGTGGTGGACGCTCTTCCGCTCGAAAGCCCTCGACAGCCTGGTGGCGGAGGCGCTCGCCCGCAACCCGAACCTCGAAGCCGCCCAGGCGAGCTTGCGGGCGGCGCGGGCCACCACCGAGGCGCAGCGCGGCGCGCTCTTCCCGCAGGTCGCCTTCGGGGCGCAATCCTCCTACAACAAGGCGCCGGGCGGCGACCTGCAATCGCCCCTCAACGACAACTCGCTGCTCTACAGCCTCGTCACCCCGCAGGTGACGGTGAGCTTCACGCCGGACGTGTTCGGCGGCACCCGCCGGGCGCTGGAATCGCAGGCGGCGCAGACCGAGGGGCAGCTCTGGCAGCTCGAAGCCGCCTATCTCACGCTGACCGCCAACGTCGTCGCGGCGGCGATCCAGGAAGCTTCCCTGCGGGCCCAGATCGCCGCGACCGAGAAGGTGATCCAGGCCCAGACCGACCTCCTGAACCTGATCACCAAGCAGCAGAATGCCGGCCAGGTCGCGGGCGCCGACGTGGTGCAGCAGACCGCGCTCCTCGCCCAATCGCAGCAAGTGCTGCCGCCCTTGCAGCGTGCGCTGGCGCAGCAGCGCAACCTGCTGACGGCGCTCGCCGGCCGCTTCCCGAGCGAGGAGGTGAGCCAGACCTTCACCCTCGCCTCGCTGCACCTGCCCCGCAGCCTGCCGGTGAGCTTGCCCTCGCGGCTGATCGAGCAGCGCCCCGACGTGAAGGCGGCCGAGGCCGCGGTGCACGCCGCGAGCGCCCAGGTCGGCGTCGCGGTGGCCAACCGCCTGCCGCAATTCACCATCTCGGGCGCGGTCGGCGCCAGCGCCACCAACTTCGCCGCCCTGCTCAACCCGGCGGCCAGCCTCTGGACCATCGCGGGCGCGGTGGCCCAGCCGCTCTTCGACGGCGGTACCCTCTTCCGGCGCCAGCAGGCGGCGGAGGAGACCCTGGTCCAGGCCCAGGCCCAGTACCGCGCCACGGTCATCACCGCCTACCAGAACGTCGCCGATGCCTTGCGCGCCCTCCAGGCCGACGGCCGCGCGGTGGCGGCCGCCAATGCCGCCGTCAAGGCGAGCCAGCAGAGCGTGGAGCTGGTGCGCAAGCAATTCGGCCTCGGCGCCGTCAGCAGCGCCTCGCTGCTGATCACCCAGTCAGCCTATCTCCAGGCGGTGGTGACCCAGGCCCAAGCCCAGGCCAACCAGTACGCGGACACGGCGGCGCTCTTCCAGGCGCTCGGCGGGGGCTGGTGGAACCGGCGCGACGTGAAGCCGGCGCGCGACCCGAAGGATCCGGCGCCGTTCCTGTAACGTGGGGCGCCCTCCGGCTGTCCCGCGAACGGGCGGAGCGTCCGCCGGGACCGGTCCAGGAGCGATGGATCAATGAAGGCAACGCTTCCCCGGACGGCATTCGCGGCCCTCCTCGTCGCCCTGGCCAGCCCCGTCCAGGCAGCGGACCGACCGGTGCGCCTGCAGGTTCCGCCCAAGATCGCCAAGGGCATCGCCGGCCATGCCGCTGATCGCCGAACCGGCCGACGACGCCGAGCGCCGCATCAACGCCGCGCTGCTGCGCCTCGACGGGAACGTCCGCAAGGCCGCCGCCTGCAAGGCTGAGGGCGGCGCGCATAGCTGGTGGGAGCGGACCGTCGACACCACGATGCGCGGCCCTCGGTTCCTCAGCCTCACGATCACCGACAACGTCTTCTGCGGCGGGGGCCACCCAAATGCCAGCACGATGGCGATCGTCTACGATCTCACGACCGGCGCGCCGGTCGACTGGACGACGCTCCTGCCGCCTGCGCTGACCGGCACGGTGTCCCTCGCCATCGGGGCGGACGAGGCAAAGATGGTGACGCTCGCCTCCAAGCGCCTGTACGCCCTCTATCTCAAGGGTTACCGGCCCCGGATGGGCGACCGGAAGGTCGATGGCGATGACGAGGAATGTCGCGAAGCGGCTGCGCAGGCCGGCAGCGGCGGGCTCCCAGCGATGATGGCGTGGCTCGATGCCAAGGCGGGCGGCCTCGCCGTCCAGTTCGACCTGCCACACGCGATACAGGCCTGCGCGGATCCGGTGGTCGTCCCGGTGGCGACGCTGCGCCAGGAAGGTGCCAAACTCCTCTTGACGGACGCGTTGGATGCCGCACGCCCGGAGTGAGCTCCGGCCTGTGCTGAGTGCGTGACGATGACGCTGAGGCTCCGGCACCCTCCAGGCCGCTGGCCGTGCGGTGGCCGTCACCGAAGTCGTCGTCCTGGCATGCCGGGGAACGTCGAGCCGGTATGCGAGCCGTTCGGCCTTCAGGACCTCGAGCAGCGCCATCGCGTGGATCGCGGTGCGGATCCAAAACTGCAATGGTCCGTTCCCAGCGTAGCTGTCGTGCGCCGGGAGGTCTCGTGAGCGTCGGATTGTTGGCCCTGCTGGACGACGTCGCGTTCATGGTCAGGAGCGCGGCGGCGTCCCTCGACGATGTCGCGGCGCAGGCGGCACGAGCCGGGACGAAGGCCGCCGGCGTCGTCATCGATGATGCGGCCGTGACGCCGCGGTACGTCGTCGGCTTCGCGGCCGAGCGCGAACTTCCGATCGTGGCGAAGATTGCGCTCGGGTCGCGACGCAACAAGCTCCTGTTCCTGCTGCCCGGCGCCCTGGCGCTGAGCGCCTTCGCCCCCTGGGCGATCACCCCGCTCCTGATGCTGGGCGGCGCCTACCTCTGCTACGAGGGCGCCGAGAAGATCTACGAGGCCCTGGTCCCGCATGCCTCGCACGGGGACGAGGAACAGCACCAGGACAGCGCGGGACACGACCCGGCGCTGGAGGAGCGCCGCGTGGCGGGCGCCATCAAGACCGACTTCATCCTGTCGGCCGAGATCATGGCGATCACCCTCGCCGCCCTGCCGGAGGGCAGCCTCTGGACGAAGGCGGTGGTCCTCGCGGTCGTCGGCGCCGGCATCACCGTGGCGGTCTACGGCGTCGTCGCTCTCATCGTGAAGGCCGACGATGCCGGGCTCGCCCTCGCCCGCAGCAAGGCCGGGCCGCCCTTCGGCAACCTCGTCCGGGGGATCGGCCGAGGCGTGGTCAGGGGCATGCCGGTCCTGCTCAAGCTCCTCGCCATCGTCGGCACGGCCGCGATGGTCTGGGTCGGCGGCGGCATCCTGATGCACGGGCTCGAAGAATACGGCGTGACCGCCCCGGCCCATGCGGCGCATGACGCGGCAGCGAGCGCGGGGGCGCTGCTTCCGTCGGTCCGGGGCGTCGTCGAGTGGCTGGTGACGGCGGCGGCGTCGGGCCTCGTCGGCCTCGTGGTCGGCGGAGTCCTGATCCCGCTGGCGAACGCCGCGTCGCGCCTGCGCCACCGCAGCGCGCCTGCCGCCGCGACGCGTGCGTGAGCGCGCGGATCGACGCGCACTCGATGTTTGTCCCGCCGCCCCCATCGCGCCCGCCCACGAAGTGAGGCAGGATCAGCCGGAGGAGACCGCAGGACAAGCCGGGATGGGAGCAGGCACGACACGGGTGATCCGCCGCCGCGCCGCCCTGGCGCTCACCGGCCTCACCGCGGGCCTCGCCCTCACCACCGCGGCGTGGCTCTGGTCCACCGTCGCCCGGCTCCCGCCCCTCGACCTCACCGCCGCGCAGGCCCGCTCCACCATCGTCCTCGATCGGGCCGGCGCCCTCCTGCGCCCCTTCGCGACCGCGGATGGCCGCTGGCGCCTGCCGCTCGAACCCGAGGCCGTCGATCCCCGCTTCCTCGCCATGCTGACGGCCTACGAGGACCGGCGCTTTCGCGCCCATCCGGGCGTCGATCCGATGGCGCTCCTGCGCGCCGCGGGGCAGTGGCTCGCGGCGGGGCGGATCGTGTCGGGGGCCTCGACCCTGTCGATGCAGGTGGCGCGCCTCGTCGAGCCGCGGGGCGAGCGCTCGCTCAGCGCCAAGCTGCGCCAGATCGCCCGGGCGGTCGAGCTGGAGCGGCGCCTCGGCAAGGACGGGGTCTTGCGGCTCTACCTCGCCCTCGCACCCTATGGCGGGCCGGTCGAGGGCCTGCGGGCGGCGAGCCTCGCCTATGTCGGCCGCGAGCCGGCGCGCCTCACGCTGGCCGAGGCCGCCCTGCTGGTGGCCCTGCCGCAGG
>JAEWKL010000027.1 GCA_023386115.1 Pseudomonadota bacterium | reverse complement strand
CTCGACGGGCGCGGCGGTGCGGTGCAGCCGCTCTCCTATGCCCGCGGCCTCGCGCGGGCGGCGCTGGCGGCCGGCGCCCGCATCCATACCGACACCCCGGTGACCGGTCTGTCGCGGCAAGGCGACGTCTGGACGGTGCGGACCGCCTCCGGTCCGAGCCTGACCACGGAGCGGGTGGTGCTCTGCACCAACGGCTATTCGGGCGACCTGTGGCCGAACTTGCGCCAGACGATCATCGCGGCGAACTCGTTCCAGGTCGCCACGACCCCGCTCTCCGACAACCTGCGCCGCACGGTGCTGCCGGAGGGCCAGGTCTCCTCCGACACCCGCAAGCTCCTGCTCTATTTCCGCCTCGACCATACCGGCCGGCTGCTGCTCGGCGGGCGCGGGCCGTTCCGCGAGCCCCGAGGGCAGAGCGACTGGGCACATCTGGAGCGGATCGTCCCGAAGCTCTTTCCGCAGCTCGCCGGGATCGGCTTCGATCACCGCTGGTGCGGACGGGTCGCGGTCACCCGGGACTACCTGCCCCACCTGCACGCCCCCGAGCCCGGCCTTCTCATCGATATCGGCTGCCAGGGCCGCGGTGTCGGCCTCCAGACCCGCATGGGCCAGGCGATCGCCGCCTTCATCGCCCGGGGCGACGCCGACGCGTTGCCGCTTAGCCCCACCGCGATCACGCCGCTGCCGCTGCACCGGTTGCACCGGCTCTACGCCTCTGCGGTTGTGGCCTGGTACCGGTTTCGCGACGGTGGATTGTGACGGCAACGGCAAGTCGACCGCCGTTGCGGCACGGCCTCGAGCGCTGATCGCGGGACGGGCCGACCCTCCGCGTCCCGATTCCGGCACGATCTTGACGTGAGGGTCCCGTCTCGACAGGGCGAAGGTTATCGTGCGGCAGCCCGGGGAAATCTGTTCGTCGCCCCCCGTCGGGTGTGGGACTGCTGCGTCAGGTCTGTCTTGTCGTATTTCCTGGTACGGAAGCGATCGGTTCGGCCCGGCTGCCGGCATCCGGGTGCAGTCGGCGCGACACAACCTCGGCACCCTTGAAATCGAAGCGCACCTCTATACTCGACCACTCTCCCAGCGGACTCGGATTTTGGCGCGCGGCTTCATCGCTCCTTAAGCCCGCAGGCGCATACACGTTGCGACTGCGCATCCGCTTCGACAGACGAGAGCCGTGGACCCGACGACCAGGATCTTGCGGCCCATCGAGGCCCCGCGCCGCCGCTCCTTCCGGATCGTGGCGGTATCCGCCGGCCTGCTGGCGGCGCTGATCGCGACCACGGCGGGGCTGCTGGTGCGCAGCCTGCACGGGCACGCCGTCACGGAGACCGAGCGCAGCTTGATCGGCCTCTCCACGGTCCTTGCCGACCAGGCCGACCGTGCGCTGCAATCGATCGAGCTGGTCCAGGACACCGTGATCGGCGAGGTCCGGAGCGCGCAGGTGGCGAGCGAGGCGGCCTACGCGGCCTTCGCCGGCCGGGAGCCGCTGCACGAGGCGCTCAAGACCCGGATCGCCGCCTTGCCGCAGGTGAACGCCGTGACGGTGATCGACCGTCACGGCACCCTTCTGAACTTCAGCCGCTACTGGCCGATCCCGGCCGTCAACATCGCCGACCGGGACTACTTCAAGGCTCTCGCGACCGATCCCGCCCTTGACCGCTTCATCAGCCGGCCGGTGCAGAACCGCGGCGACGGGGTGTGGACGATCTACATCGCCCGCAAGGTCCAGGCTCCGGACGGGAGCTTCCTCGGGCTCGTGCTCGGCGCGGTCGAGCTGGCCTATTTTGAGCGGCTCTACGAGGCGATCGCACCGTCGCGCGACTACGTCGTCTCGGTTTTCCGCGACGACGGCACCCTCCTGGTGCGCTATCCCCAGCGCGACGGCAGCATCGGCCGGAGCTTCGCCGAGACCGCGGCCGTGCGCATCGCGCTCAAGAATCCGGCCGGCGGCGTGCTTCGCAACGTCAGCCCGATCGACGGGCACGACCGGATCGCCGCCACCCGCGCCCTGGCGCGCTACCCGATGATCCTGAGCGTCAGCCGCACGGCGGAGGCGAGCCTCGCCGAGTGGCGCCACCAGGCGTGGCTCATCGGCGCGGCCGCGCTCCTGCTCGATCTCGGCCTTGCCGGGCTGGTGCTCCTCGCCTTCCGCCAAGCGCAGGCGCAGGCGCGGCTGGCGCAGGCCGAGGCCGCCCGTGCCGCCGCCGAGCTGCGTGCGCGGGCGGAGCGGGAACTCAGCGCCCAGCACGCGAAGTTCGGCATCGCCCTCGACCACATGACCCAGGGCCTGTGCCTGTTCGACCGCGACGACCGGCTGATCGTGATGAACACGCGCTACGCGCAGATGCATGCCATGCCGGAGGACCTGCGCCGGCCGGGCACGCCGCTGTCGGCGCTGCTCGGGCATCTCGGCGCGGACGGGCGGCTGGCGGTCCCGCTGGTCGAGTCCTGCGCCCGCATCGCCGCCGGCGGAACGCCGGCGAGCTTCACCTGCGACCTCCCCGACGGGCGCGCCATCGCGGTCGTGCACGTGCCGATTCCGGGCGGCGGATGGATCTGCACGCACGAGGACGTGACGGAGCGCCGCCGCAGCGAGGCGCGCATCGCCCACATGGCCCGGCACGACGCCCTGACCGGGCTGCCGAACCGCGCGCAGCTTCAGGACCGCCTCGACGCGGCCCTGGCGGAGCGCGGCGCCGACGAGGCGGTGAGCGTGCTGTGCCTCGACCTCGACGGCTTCAAGGACGTCAACGACACCCACGGCCACCCGGTCGGCGACGAGCTCCTGTGCCTCGTGGCGCGGCGCCTCCAGGAGGCGGTCGGCGGCACGGCCCTCGTCGGGCGCCTGGGCGGCGACGAGTTCGCGGTGATCCGCTGCGCGCCCTCGCACCCGGCCGGCGTGGCGGCCCTCGCCGAACGGATCGTGCGGCTGCTCCGGCGGCCCTTCGAGGTCCAGGGTCACGAGGTCGGCATCGGCACCTCGATCGGCCTCGCGATGACGACCGAATCCGGCCTCACCACCGCCGAGCTGCTGCGCCGGGCCGACGTCGCCCTCTACCAGGCGAAAGCCTCGGGGCGGAACGGCTGGCGCGCCTTCGACCCGGCGATGGATGCCGACCTGCAGCGCCGGCGCCAGCTCGGCGCGGACCTGCGCAGCGCCCTCGCCGAGGGGCAGCTCGACCTCCATTACCAGCCGATCGTCGCCGCCGACGGGTCGGCCTTGCGCGCCCGCGAGGCGCTGCTGCGCTGGCGTCACCCGCGCGAGGGTTTCGTCAGCCCGGGCGAGTTCATCCCGATCGCCGAGGCGACCGGGCAGATCCGCCGGCTCGGCGGCTGGGCGCTCGCCCGGGCCTGCGCCGACGCCGCCGCCTGGCCCGCCGACATCAAGGTGGCGGTGAACCTCTCCCCGGCGCAGTTCGTCGGCGACAACCTCGTCGAGGAGGTGATGGCGGCCCTCGCGGCGAGCGGCCTGCCGCCGGAGCGGCTCGAGCTCGAGATCACCGAATCGGTGCTGCTGCAGGACGACGACGCGACGCTGGCGATCCTGCACCGCCTGCGGGCCCTCGGGGTCGGCACGGCGATGGACGATTTCGGCACCGGCTACTCCTCCCTGAGCTACCTGCGCCGCTTCCCCTTCGACAAGATCAAGATCGACCGCTGCTTCGTGCAGGGGCTCGGCCAGGATGCCGGCGCGGAGACCGGCAGCGTCGAGATCGTCCGCGCCACGATCGGTCTCGGCAAGGCCCTCGGCATGGTCGTGCTGGCCGAGGGTGTCGAGACCGAGGCGCAGGCCGCGATCCTGCGCGAGGCGGGCTGCGACGAGTTGCAGGGCTACCTGTTCGGCCGGCCCCGCCCGATCGGGGCGCTGCGCGAGAGCGAGGGGAGGGGCGACGGAGTGTCGGCGGCGGCGTGAGGCCCTTACCCCCGCAGCGCCCGCTCGATCAGCCCCGCCGCGGCGAGCGCCCGTCCGTCGTCGCCGAATCTCGCGATCACCTGCACGCCGACCGGAAGGCCGGCGGACGTCCGGTCGACAGGCAGGGTGACGCAGGGAACGCCCATCAGGGTCCAGAGGCGGTTGAAGCGCGAATCGCCCGTGTGGTCGAGGCCGGCCGGTGCCGCGCCCGGGGCGGAATAGGTCAGGAGCACGTCGAAGCCGCCCTCCGAAAAGACGTCCTTCAAGCCGCGCCGGGCGTGGTGGGCGGTACGGCGGGCCGCGTCGTAGGAGGCGGTCTCGATCGTTTGCGCCTCGTCGAGGGCGGCGCGCAGGCGCGGCGGCAGGGCGTCGCGGCGGGTGGCGTATTCCCAGGCCAGCGCCTGGCGCGCCTCGTAGTCCTGGATCGTGCCGTGGGCCGCTAAGGCCTCGCCTAACGGCGCCGGCAGGGTGATGTCGCGGATCGCCGCGCCGGCCCGCTCGGCGGCTCGCGCCGCCCGGGCGAGGGCCGCCTCCGCCTCCGGCTCGGGGGCGGCGCAGAAATCCTGCCGCAGGATCCCGATCCGGGGCGCGCCCGCCTCCTCCACCCGCGCGATGGACGGCCGGTCGGCCAGCAGCGCCAGCGCGTGGGCGGCATCCGCGACGCCGGCCGTGAACAGGCCGAGCGTGTCGAGGGCCCAGGAATAGCACTTCACCCCCACGGTCGGCAGCAGCCGGAACGACGGCTTGACCCCGACGACGCCGCAGAACGCCGCTGGGCGGATGATCGAGCCCCCGGTCTGGGTGCCGAGCGCCAGCGGGAGCATCCCGGCCGCCACCGCGGCGGCCGAGCCCGCCGAGGAGCCGCCGGGGGTGTGCCCGGGGTTATGCGGGTTCCGGGTCGCGGTGGGGTCGAGGAAGGCGAAGGGCGTGGTGGTGGTCTTGGCCAGCGGCACCGCGCCGAGGGTCTTCAGCCGTGCCACCACCGGCGCGTCGGCGCGCGGGCGCCAGCCGTCATAGATCACCGAGCCCATTCGGGTCGGCAGGTCGGCGGTGTCGATGATGTCCTTGATCCCGATCGCGATGCCGGCAAGCGGACCCTTGGCCGGGACGACGGGCGCAGGATCGACGCAGACCAGGGCGCCGACCTCCGGCTCGCGGGCCGCGATCGCCTCGCGCACGAGGCCGACCGCCCCTTCGGGCGTCAGCTGGCCGGCATCGATTCGGGCGCAGAGGTCGAGGAGCGAGAGCATCGGGCCGTCCGGGCGGGAGGAGTCGGATGAACGACTTTGTAAGCGCATTGTGGCGGTGTGTTCCAGAACACGAAGCGGATCTCGCGCGCGTTGCGGCCGGGGGCCGGCTTCGGCTAAACCGGCGCGGTTCATCCGCCGCACGGCCGCCTGGGGCGGATCAGGCCGACGCGGCGGGGCGCCGGGGACCCGGCATCCTTCGCGAGTGAGCCCGTGACCTTTCCCTCCGCCCTGCCCCTGCAAGTCCCGCCCCTGCAAGTTCTGCCCCTGCAAGCCGAAGCGACCCTGACGCGCGCCATGCCGACCGCCAGGAGCGTCTCGCGCCTCGGGCGCCTGTTCGGCCGCGGGCGCAGGACCGAGGCCCTGGCGGAGGCGCAGGACGGTGCCGCGGACGGCTCGAGCGGGCCCGGCATCCTGGCGGTGGCCGGCCTCAAGAAGAGCTACGGCGCCCGCACGGTGGTGCACGATGCCGGCCTCACCGTGCGCAACGGCGAGGCGGTGGGCCTGCTCGGACCCAACGGCGCCGGCAAGACGACGATCTTCTATATGATCACCGGCCTCGTCTCGGCCGATCGCGGCACGATCAGCCTCGACGGCCACGAGATCACCCGGCTGCCGATGTACCAGCGCGCCCGGCTCGGCATCGGCTACCTGCCGCAGGAGGCCTCGATCTTCCGCGGCCTCAACGTCGAGGACAACATCCGGGCGGTGCTCGAGGTGGTCGAGCCCGACCGCAAGACCCGCGAGCGCAAGCTCGACTCGCTCCTCGAGGAGTTCAACATCACCCGCCTGCGCAAGTCGCCCTCGATCGCCCTCTCGGGCGGCGAGCGGCGGCGCTGCGAGATCGCCCGGGCGCTCGCCTCCTCGCCCTCCTTCATGCTGCTCGACGAACCCTTCGCGGGCATCGACCCGATCGCGGTCGGCGACATCCAGGAACTGGTGATGCACCTCAAGGGCCGCGGCATCGGCGTGCTCATCACCGACCACAACGTGCGCGAGACGCTCGGCCTGATCGACCGGGCCTACATCGTGCATTCCGGCCGCATCCTCACCGAAGGCACGCCCGACGAGATCGTGGCGAACGAGGACGTGCGACGGTTGTATCTCGGCGAGGATTTCCGGTTGTAGGGAACCGGGGCCGCGCGGGAGAACAGGATCGCCCCACGATCATCATGCCCATCATCTCGGGACGGTCGTGCCGGCGAAACATCGATTGATTCTTTCCGACGCGCGGCACAAGAACGAGGGACGGCGGATAGAACTGATCGTCGATCGTTCTCGCCCGCGACCGGATCGTCTGCTTCGCCGGCGCGCCCGCCGATTTCGCTCTCCTTGCGTCCCGACGGCGGCGCGCCGTTTTTTCACTGGCGCCCCGACCGGTCCTGCGTCACCCTCGCGACGCGGCCCACCAAGCTCGCACGATCGCTTTGACGCGTGTCACGCTTCGGTTTAAAGCTGCTGTCAGATGTGTGAAGCAAGACTTGTGCCGACCCTGACCGGAATCGGGGCGTCGCATGGCGGGGCTGGCTGATGGGTTTGCTGCAACGGCTCGAGATGCGCCAGGGCCAGGCCCTGGTGATGACGCCGCAACTTCTGCAGGCGATCAAGCTCTTGCAGCTCTCCCACCTCGACCTCGCGGCCTATGTCGATGCCGAGCTGGAGCGCAACCCGCTCCTGGAACGGGCCGAGATCGAGGCGCCGGAGCCCGGCGAGCCCCGCGGCGAGGCGGCCGGATCGGGCGACGGGGACGGGTTCGACGGCGACCGCTTCGATGGTGATGGGGCGGCCGAGCCCTGGCTGTCCCACGACCTCAACCCGAGCCGCAGCGAGATCGAGGGCGATCTCGGCACCCGCCTCGACAACGTCTTTCCGGATGACGGCCCGGTCGGCCGCGAGGCGCCGGCCGCGGGAGGGGAGGGCCTGTCGCTCACCCCGGCGCCCTGGAGCGGCACCGGCGGCAGCTTCGACGGCGAGGCGCCGGATTTCGAGGCGACGCTGACCGCCGAATCCTCGCTGCACGACCACCTCTCGGCCCAGCTCGACATCGCCACCCGCGATCCCGTCGAGCGCCTGGTCGGCGGCTTCCTGGTCGATGCGATCGACGAGGCCGGGTACCTGCGCGAGGATCTCGCAAGCCTGGCCGAGCGCCTCGGCGTCGCCTTGGCCGTCGTCGAGCGGGTGCTGGGCATCGTCCAGGGCTTCGATCCGTCGGGCGTCGGTGCCCGCGACCTCGCCGAGTGCCTGGCGATCCAGCTGCGCGAGCAGGACCGGTTCGATCCGGCGATGCAGGCGCTGGTCTCGCGGCTCGACCTCGTCGCCAAGCGCGACCTTTCGTCCTTGCGCCGCCTGTGCGGAGTCGACGACGAGGACCTCGCCGACATGCTGTCGGAGCTGCGCCGCCTCGATCCGAAGCCCGGCCGCGCCTTCGGCGCCGGCCCGGTCGAGGTCTTGGTGCCGGACGTGTTCGTGCGCCCGGCCCCGGACGGCTCCTGGCTCGTCGAGCTCAACAGCGAGGCCCTGCCGCGGGTTCTGGTCAACCAGAGCTACTACGCCACTGTCTCGCGCGGGGCGACGACCGACACCGACAAGGCCTTCCTGTCGGAATGCCTGCAGACCGCCAATTGGCTCACCCGCAGCCTGGAGCAGCGCGCCCGCACCATCCTGAAGGTGGCGAGCGAGATCGTGCGCCAGCAGGACGGGTTCTTCGTCAACGGCGTCGCCTACTTGCGGCCCCTCAACCTGAAGACCGTCGCCGATGCGATCGGCATGCACGAATCCACCGTCTCGCGGGTGACCTCGAACAAGTCGATCGGCACCAGCCGCGGCACCTTCGAGATGAAGTACTTCTTCACCGCGGCGATCCCCGGGGCGGCGGGCGCCGCGGCCCATTCCTCCGAGGCCGTGCGCCACCGCATCAAGCAGCTCATCGATGCGGAGACCGCCAACGACGTGCTGTCGGACGACGCCCTGGTGCAGCGCCTGCGCGGCGAGGGAGTCGACATCGCCCGCCGCACCGTGGCGAAATACCGGGAATCCCTGCGCATCCCGTCCTCGATCGAGCGCCGGCGCGAGCGCGCGGCGATGCCGGCGCGCTGACGCCACCGGCCTCCCGCTCGCCGCAACTGAGCCGGCTTCGTTGACTTCGCGTCCGGGCGTTCTTAGCTCTTGAGGGCTGGCCCTGGCGCCGGAGACGTCGCCGAAGCCAGGGCCGACGGACAACGAGACCGGAGGGAGCTGATGGCAGCGTTGCGCGTGTCGGGTCGCGGCGTGGATCTCGGGGAAGCCCTGAGAACCCGGGTGGAGGAGCGGATCTCGGCCGCCCTCGCCAAGTACTTCGACGGTGCCTATCACGGCCATGTGACGATCGGCCGGGACGGCAGCGCCTATCGCACCGACTGCGTGCTCCACCTGCCCTCGGGCATCACCCTCGAGGCGTCGGGCGCCGCCCACGACGCGCATGCGAGCTTCGACCAGACCGCCGAGCGGATCGAGAAGCGCCTGCGCCGCTACAAGCACCGCCTCAAGGCCCATCCGAACGGACATGCCAAGGACGCGGCCGTCGACGGAGCCCTCAGAGAGGGGGTCGTCCGAGACGGGATCCTGGGGGTCGACGACACCGCCGTGATGGAGGCGGCCTACTCGGTGATGGAATCGCCCGAGGAGGATACCGGCGAGCACCCGCCGATCATCGCCGAGAGCACCCGCACCCTGCACCGGCGCACGGTGAGCGAGGCGGTGGTGGAGCTCGATCTCACCGGCGCCCCCGTTCTCGTCTTCGTTCATGCTGGCACCGAGCGGGTCAACGTCGTATATCGTCGGGGCGACGGTGCGATCGGCTGGATCGATCCGCCGGAACGCGGCACTCCGTGAGCAGGTCTAACCCCCTGTCGCGGAAGGCCTCCGGTCCTGGAACAAGTGCGGGGCGCCGTTGCGCTCCCCGCCGATGAGGCAGCGGTCTCGATGCCATTGCTGGAATTCCTGAAGCCGGAGGCGGTCCTCCCGGCGCTGCGCGCGCAGGGGAAGAAGCAGGTTCTGCAGGAGCTGGCCGCCCAGGCGGCCCGCCACCTGCCGGGCCTGGACGAGCGCGAGATCTTCGAGACGCTGCTGCAGCGCGAACGCCTCGGCTCGACCGGCATCGGCGAGGGCGTGGCGATCCCGCACGGCAAGCTGCCGGGGCTCGACACGCTGTTCGGCCTGATGGCGCGGCTCGAACGCCCGGTCGATTTCGAAGCCCTGGACGGCCAGCCGGTCGACATCGCCTTCCTGCTGCTCGCCCCCGAGGGCGCCGGCGCCGATCACCTGAAGGCACTCGCCCGGGTCGCCCGGGTGCTGCGCGAGCCCGGCATCATCGACCGCATCCGCGCCGCCCGCGACGCCGATGCGCTCTACGCGCTCCTGACCCAATCCCCCGCCCAGGCGGCGTGAGACCAGCGGCGTGACGATGCGAATCTCCCTCTGCGCGGCGGTGCTCCTCATCGCCGCGGGCAGCGGCGTGCGCGCCTCCGACGGCACCTGCGCCCGCGACCTCCTGGTGGCGCAATCCTCGCAGAAGATGGCGATCGAGCGCCTGGAAACCCTCGGCGACAGCGAGGCCGACCGCTGCCGCGGCTGGCGCCAGCACGTCGACACGATGCGCCGCGCTGCCACCGTCTACGGCCGCTGCCTCTCGGGCGCGGAACGGAGCGAGCGCCTGGCCCAGGTCCAGAGTTCCGAGAAGGAGTTTTCGGAACTGCTGCGGAGCCGCTGCAAGGGGCGGTAGGTGGCTTTCGGGGGTCGGTACCCTTCGCGGCTTCGAAGAGATATTTCAAGCGCCGCGCCGCTTCCCTCAAGTGCTGGACTGTTCGGAGCTGTGTTAGCGCGGGCTGTCTCCTCTCCCCGCCCACGGGGAGAGGGCTTCATCCCCCTTGCTGGGGATGAAGCAAGCGCAGGTTCGCCGCGGGCTTGCTGAACCACCTGTACGGTGGTTCAGCCCTCTCCCCGCCCGCGGGGAGAGGAGAGGGCCTGCGCTTGTACTTCCCCAGTGCGGCCCGTCTCATTTCGACGACGCCGCTGGCGACATCCCCCCGTCACGCCACCTCGACCACGCGCTCCTCGGCCACCGCCTCGTGCCCGCCATGCTGCTTCAGCGGCCGGTTGCCGGTAAGCCGCCGCAGCAGCACGTAGAAGACCGGGGTCAGGAAGAGTCCGAAGGCGGTCACCCCGATCATGCCGGAGAACACCGCCACGCCCATGGCGCGGCGCATCTCCGAGCCGGCGCCCGTGGCGGTGACGAGGGGCAGCACGCCCATGATGAAGGCCATCGAGGTCATCAGGATCGGGCGAAGCCGCAGGCGGCTCGCCTCGATCGCCGCCTGGACCGGGGTCCGGCCGGCGAATTCCAGCTCCCGGGCAAATTCGACGATCAGGATCGCGTTCTTGGCCGACAATCCGACCAGCACGATGAGGCCGATCTGCGTGAAGACGTTGTTGTCGCCCGACGACAGCCAGACGCCGGTCATCGCCGCGAGCAGGCCCATCGGCACGATGAGCAGGATCGCCAGGGGCAGGGCCAGGCTCTCGTACTGCGCCGCCAGCACCAGGAAGACGAGGAGCAGCGCCAGCGGAAAGACCCACACGCCCGAATTGCCGGCGATGAACTCCTGGTAGGTGAGGTCGGTCCACTCGAAGGCGAAGCCCCGCGGCAGGGTCTCGGCGGCGATGCGGGCGGCGGCCTCCTGCGCCTGGCCGGACGAGAAGCCGGGCGCGGCCCCTGCGTTGATGTCGGCGCTGAGGAAGCCGTTGTAGCGCATCGCCCGCTCGGGCCCGGCGGTCTGGCGCACGCGCAGGAGGGTCGAGAGCGGCACCATCTCGCCGGAGCCCGCCCGCACCTTCAGGAGACCCACATCGTCGGAGCGGGCGCGGAACGGCGCATCGGCCTGGACCCGGACCGAGTAGGTGCGGCCGAAACGGTTGAAGTCGTTGACGTAGAGCGATCCGAGATAGATCTGGAGCGTGTCGAACACGTCGGTGACCGGGATGCGGAGCTGGCGCGCCTTGGTCCGGTCGATGTCGGCGAAGAGCTGCGGCACGTTCATCTGGAAGCTGGAGAACAGGCCGGCGAGCTCGGGCGCCTGCGCGGCCTTGGCCAGGAAGGCCTTCGTCGCCTCGTTCAGCGCCTCGTAGCCGAGGCCGGCCCGGTCCTCGATCTGGAGCTTGAACCCGCCGATCGTGCCGAGGCCGTTGACCGGCGGCGGCGGGAACATGGCGATGAACGCCTCGGGGATGCCTGCATACTTCTTGTTGAGGGACATCGCGATGGCGGCGCCGCTCAAGCCCGGGTCCTTCCGCTCCTCGAAGGGCTTGAGGGTCGAGAACACGATCCCCGAATTCGACGAGTTGGTGAAACCGTTGATCGACAGGCCCGGGAAGGCGACCGCGCTCTCGACGCCGGGCTCCTTGAGGGCGATCTCGCTCATCTTGCGGATCACCTCCTCGGTCCGGTCGAGGGTCGCGCCGTCGGGGAGTTGCGCGAAGCCGACGAGGTACTGCTTGTCCTGGCCCGGCACGAAGCCGCCGGGGATCTGGCGGAACAGCCCCACGGTCACGCCGACGAGGACGAGGTAGATCACCATCATCGCGCCTTTGCGCGAGATGACCCCGCCGACGCCGCGTCCGTAGCCGTCCGAGGCCCAGCCGAAGGCGCGGTTGAAGCGGCGGAAGAACCAGCCGAGCAGGGTGTCGAGGACCCGGGTGAGCCGGTCCTTCGGCGCGTGATGGTCCTTGAGGAGCAGGGCCGAGAGGGCAGGGGACAGGGTCAGCGAGTTGATCGCCGAGATCACGGTCGAGATCGCGATAGTGAGGGCGAACTGCTTGTAGAACTGCCCCGTCAGGCCGCTGATGAAGGCGAGCGGCACGAACACCGCCACCAGCACGAGCGCGATGGCGATGATCGGGCCCGAGACCTCGCGCATCGCCTGGTAGCTGGCGTCGCGCGGCGACAGGCCGGCCTCGATGTTGCGCTCGACATTCTCCACCACGACGATCGCATCGTCGACCACGATGCCGATGGCGAGCACGAGGCCGAACAGGCTGAGCGCGTTGATCGAGAAGCCGAAGGCGTGCATCACCGCGAAGGTGCCGACGATCGAGACCGGCACGGCCAGGAGCGGGATGATCGAGGCCCGCCAGGTCTGCAGGAACAGGATCACCACCAGGACGACGAGGGCCACCGCCTCGAGCAGGGTGTGGATCACCGCCTCGATCGAGGCGCGCACGAACTGCGTCGGGTCGTAGACGATCTGGTAATCGATCCCCTCCGGCATGGTCTTCTTGATCTCCGCCATGGTCCGGCGGACCTCGTCGGAAATCTGGATCGCGTTCGAGCCGGGCGATTGCGAGATCGGGATCGCCACCGCCGACTTGTTGTCGAGGAGCGAGCGCAGGGCGTAGTCCGACGCCCCGAGCTCGATCCGGGCGATGTCGCGCAACCGCGTGATCGCGCCGTCCTCGCCGGTCTTGACCACGATGTCGCCGAACTGCTCCTCGCTGGTGAGGCGCCCCTCGGCGTTGAGCGAGAGCTGGAGGTCGAGGCCGGGGACCGCCGGCGAGGCGCCGATGACGCCCGCCGCCGCCTCGACGTTCTGGGCCTGGATCTCCCGCACCACGTCGCCGGCCGACAGGCCGTGCTCGGCGACCTTTTGCGGGTCGAGCCAGATCCGCATCGCGTAATCGCCCGAGCCGAAGAGCTGCACCTGGCCGACGCCGTCGAGGCGGGCGAGGCGGTCCTTGATGTTCAGCACCGCGTAATTGCGCAGGTACGTCATGTCGTACCGGCCGTTCGGCGAGACGAGGTGGACCACCATCGTCAGGTCGGGCGAGGACTTCACCGTGACGATGCCGAGCTGGCGCACGATCGCCGGCAGCCGCGGCTCGGCCTGCGAGACCCGGTTCTGCACCAGCTGCTGCGCCTTGTCGGGATCGGTGCCGAGGCGGAACGTCACGGTCAGCGTCATGATGCCGTCCGTCGTCGCCTGGCTCGACATGTAGAGCATGCCCTCGACGCCGTTGATCTGCTCCTCGATCGGCGTCGCCACGGTCTCGGCGATGACCTTCGGGTTGGCGCCCGGGAAGGTCGCGCGGACGACGACGGAGGGCGGCACCACGTCCGGGTACTCGGAGATCGGCATCGCGAACAGCGACAAAAGCCCGCCGATGAAGATGAGCACCGAGAGCACGCCCGCAAAGATCGGGCGGTCGATGAAGAACTTGGAGAGGTTCATGCCGCCCTCCGGGGGCGAGGACATCGTGGGCAAGGATTGCCGCACACGAGCCGGATCAAGGGGTATCACGGGATCCCCTCTCCCGTGTGGGAGAGGGGTATGGGGATCGAAGATCCCGCGTGAGGATGGAGACGGTGCCGAATCAAGCACTGATCGGGGTGCTGCAAACGGAACACTCCGAGTTTTACGCGGAGACGTAGCACCCTCACGGGCGATCTTCGATCGCCACGGCCCCTCTCCCACACGGGAGAGGGGAACTGAGATCTATTTTTTGAACACCGGCGAGGGCAGCAGCGTAGACCTTTGGCTCGGCTTCGATCTGCGTGACAGATCTTCCACCCTCCGCGTCATCCCGGGGCCGCGCAGCGGAACCCGGGATCCATAACCGCTGACGGTTCAGGATGAAGTGGAACGCGTCGAGCCAGGTTCTGAAGCGTCAGGGGTTATGGATCCCGGGTTCTCCGCGTCGGCGCGGCCCGGGATGACGGGGGGGGGGGGTGG
>JAEWKL010000001.1 GCA_023386115.1 Pseudomonadota bacterium | reverse complement strand
GTCCTCAGCCGCCGCTGGCAGCCGCCGGTCCCGCCGCTCACCGCCACCGCCTGGCAGCTCACGGCCGGCGGGTTGCTGCTCACGCCGGTCGCGCTCCTCTGCGAGCCGGCCCTGCCGCCGCCGAGCCCGGCCAACTGGCTCGGATTCGCCTATCTGGGCCTGGTCGGCGCGGCGCTGACCTACATCCTGTGGTTCCGCGGGCTCGCCCGGCTCGGGCCGGTGACGGTCGCGGCCCTGGGCTTCCTCAGCCCGGTCACCGCCGTGATCCTCGGCTGGTGGTTCCTCGGCCAGAGCCTCAGCCCGCTGCAGCTCGTCGGCATGGCGGTCGTTCTCGCCAGCGTGCGCGCCGGGCTGCGCGCGGCGAGCCCGTCGCCGGCCGCCACCGCTGCACCGCCCGGGGGCTCGGCCTGTCGGCGCCGCTGACATCGTCCGCGACGCCGCCGCGACCCGCCGGCGGTTGCCCTCACGGACGTCAGCGGGCGTAGCGGGTGAAGACGAAGTCGCGCGCCTTCACCCGTGCCTCGTGGCAGGCGAAGCAGGTCTGGTGCTGCGCCGCATCGACCGGCTTGCCGTCGATGAAGCGGCCGAAGCCCCAGCCGCCGGTGTCAGGGTAGCGCTTCGCGTCCTTGACCATGACCTGCACGGTCGTCGCCGGGCCCGGCACCGTCGCCGTGTCGAAGTAGTGTTTTCGCTCCCAGGCGAGCTTCACCAGGACGGTGCCGTCCGGGAACGGCAGCGTGCCGTCGCGGAAGGCCTTCACCGCGAGATCGTTGCCGAGGACGGCCCGCAGCTCGTTCAGCGGCGCATCCTCGAGCGCCGGCGCGACCAGGCGCCAGTCCCGGTAGCCGTCCGGGACGGTGACGCCGTAGATCGGCGAGGCCGGCTTCGCCGCGTCCCCGGCCGCGGCCAGGCCGAGGCAGGCAACGACCGAGATCGGGGCGCCCAGGAGGACGGACACGAGGAGGACGGACACGAGGAGCGGGGCGCCCCGCACGCGCAGGCGCGGATCAGAACCCATCGACGTCCACCACGGCCTGCGCGAAGGCCTGCGGCGCCTCCTGGGGAAGGTTGTGCCCGATGCCGCCGGATATCGTGCGGTGCGCGTAGCGCCCGGAGAACTTCTTGGCGTAGGCGGCGGGGTCGGGATGGGGCGCGCCGTTCGCGTCCCCCTCCAGCGTGATCGTCGGAACCGCGATGGCCGGGAAGGCGGCGAGCTTGCGCTCGGTCTCGTCGAACCGCGCCTCCCCCGGCGCCAGCCCGAGCCGCCAGCGGTAATTGTGGATCGAGACCGCGACGTGATCCGGATTGTCGAAGGCCGGGGCCGAGCGGGCGAAGGTGGCATCGTCGAACCGCCATTGCGGCGAGGCGAGCTCCCAGATCAGCCGGACGAACTCGCGGGTGTAGCGGGCATAGCCCTCGCGCCCCCGCTCGGTGGCGAAGTAGAACTGGTACCACCATTGCAGCTCGGCCTTCGGCGGCAGCGGCATCGCGTTCGCCTGCTGGCTGCCGATGAGGTAGCCGCTCACCGAGACGAGGCCCTTGCACCGCGCCGGCCACAGCGCCGCGAGGATGCAGGCGGTGCGCGCGCCCCAATCGTAGCCCGCCACGAGCGGGCGCTCGATCCGGAGCGCGTCGAGGAAGGCGAGCGCATCGTGGGCGAGCGCGGCCTGCTGGCCGTTGCGGGGCGTCGCGTCCGAGAGGAAGCGGGTCGCGCCGTAGCCGCGAAGAGACGGGATCAGCACCCGGTAGCCCGCCCGCGCCAGCACCGGCGCCACATCGACGTAGCTGTGGATGTCGTAGGGCCAGCCGTGGAGGAGCAGGACCGGCCTGCCGTCCGCCGGGCCGGCCTCGACGTAGGCGACGTCGAGGTCGCCGGCCCGGACCCGCTTCAGCGGGCCGAACGATGCGTGAGGCTCCGGGGACCCATCGGGGGAGACGCCCTGCGCCGCGGCCGGGACGATCCCGGCGACCGTGCCGGCCGCCAGCGCGGCACCGAAATGTCCGAGCAGCCGGCGACGTGCCAATCCGACTATCTGATCCATGCGACGACCCTGATGGTGACGAGAATGATCCGGCTCGCCGCCCCGGCGGAGCAGCGAATCTCGGGCGACGGTCCTTGCGGCGTCGGTGCGTGCAGTAAGCCGCCGCTTGTTGTGCCGCGTGTGTGCGCGAAGGTCGATTTTGTAAGCGCATGTACTTTGTAAGCGCATGTACGATGACCGCGCGAGGCCTTGACCGGATCGTGCGGCGCCCGTCCCCGCTCGGAGGGACGCGCCGCCATCCGTCTTCCGCCCATGCGTCCCGTGTGGCCGGCCGACGGAGCTTGCCTGTGGTCCCGGGCGGGACTATCGGGAGCCCGAAAGCAGGAGCCGCGACGCCGATGAGACTGAACCTGACCGCAATGCCGACCCGCCTTGCCGCCAGGACCGTCTCACTGCATGCCAGCTCAGCTCTCCCTCCTGAATGTCACCTGGTCCGCGCCTGACGGGCGCGTCGTCCTCTCCGATCTCTCCGCCAGCTTCGCGCAGGAGCGGACGGGCGTCGTCGGCCGCAACGGGGCGGGCAAGAGCACGCTGCTCGGCCTCCTGGCGGGGGACCTGCGGCCGACGGCCGGCCGCGTCATCCGCGACGGGACGGTCGCGCTGCTGCGCCAGTTCGCGCGCCTCGACCCGGACGAGACCGTCGCCGATCTGTTCGGGGC
>JAEWKL010000832.1 GCA_023386115.1 Pseudomonadota bacterium | reverse complement strand
GAAGTACAGCTCCTTCGCACCGGGCTCGGTATAGAGCACCTGCACCTCGCGCTGCCCCCGCCCGCTCTCGCCGACGAGCACGTCGGTCGGCGGCTTCCCCTTGAGCCGCACCAGCTCGCATTCGGGGATGCCGGGGGCGATCTCGGTCGCGGTCGCCGGGACCGACCCGGTGCAGGTGCCGTCCTGCGCCAGGACCGGGCCCCAGCTCAGGGCGGGCGGCGGGGGCGGCTTGACCGGAGCCGCGAGGTTCACCGGCGGGGCGGCGCGGTCGGTGCTGCTGCAGCCGCCCAGGGCGAGTCCCGTCACGCCGAGCCCCATCAGGGCGATTCCGATCACCGTCCGCCGCATCCTGCCCCGCTCGTCATCGTCCGTCGCCGCCGCTCTGCCGCGCGGCCAGGGCCGTCTCGTAGAGGCGGAGCGCGTCACCGCGCAAGGCCGCCCGCGAAGCTTTGCGGAAATAGAACATGTGGCCGCCGGGATAGACCGAGAGCGAGAGGCGCCGGTCGCGGCCAAAGGGCGGGATCTGGTCGATGATCAGCTTCGAGGCGAAATAGGGCGTGACGAGGTCGGTATAGCCGTGGGCGACGAGCACCCGCATCGCCCCGTCGAGGGCGAGGGCCTGGCGCAATTCGCTCACCACCTCCGGCGGGGAGCGGCCGCTGCCCCAGTTCCAGCTGCCGTTGACCGCGTTGCTGAGGAGCTCGTAGCGCAGGTTCGGGACCCGCCAGTTCAGGGTGCGAGCGGTGAGGTCGATGATCGCGCTGGTGAGCGGCGCCTGCATGGCGGTGAGGATCGGATCGGCGAAGCGGCCTTGCGCCGCGCTCGGATCCGGGTCCCAGCCGGTGACGCCGGTGTCGTAGGCGCTCGCGACCCGCCCCGAGTCGCGGTCGGCCTCGCGCTGGTAGCTCGACCCGGAGAGCCGGCCGGCCTGGCGGCGCACCAGCGCAGGATCGAGCCCGGTCAGGGCCGCGAGGCGCTCGCTCATCCGGTCGATGGCGGCGGCATCGGCCGGCCCGCGCAGCAGATCCGTGAGGTAGGGGCCGGTGGCATAGGCCTCGGCCTCCGCCATCCGGGCGGCGTCGGGGGTCTGCCCGCGTCGCTCCAGGCCGGCGGCGGCGAGCGAGGGCAGCCGCGTCACCGCACCCAACGGATTGTGCCGCGGCGGCTGGAGATAGCCGAAATCGAGCACCGGCGAGAGCAGCACCAGCCCCGAGAGCCCGATCCCGACATCGTCCTGGAGCTTGCGGGCGATCAGCGGCCCGCGGAAGCCGCCATAGCTCTCGCCGAGGAAGAACTTAGGAGAGGTGAGCCGGTCGTTGGTGCGCAGCCAGCGGGCGATCGCCGCCGACAGCACCGCCGCGTCGCTCTCCACGCCGTAATAGCGTTTCCCGTCGTCGCCGGTGGCGCGGCTGTAGCCGGTGCCGATGGGGTCGATGAAGACGAGGTCGGTGAAGTCGAGCCAGGTCTCGTCGTTCGGCACCGCCACCGGCATCATCGAGGGGCTGATGCTCGTGCCCTCGAGGGGCAGCCGCCAGGGCCCGACCGCGGCGAGGTTGAGATAGGCCGAGGCCGCGCCCGGCCCGCCATTGATCGCGAAGGTGACGGGCCTCGTCCTGGCCTCGCGCTCCGGCAGGGTGAAGGCCGTGAAGGCGATCTCGGCCTGGAGCTTGCCGGCTTCGTCGACCAGCGGCAGGCTGCCGGCCACGGCGGTGAAGCTCAGGGAGCGGCCGTCGGAGAGGGACAGGCTGTGCTGCGTCGTGGCATCGGGCGGCAGGCGCCGCCCGTCCGGCTGGCGGGTGTCCTGTCGGGTCTCTTGCTGGCGGGTCTCTTGTCGGGCCGGCTGTGCGACGAGCGGCGTGGGCCCGAGCAGCAGGGCGGCCGCGAGCGCGAGGATGCGGGTCGTGAGGCGGGTCATGACGTCTCCTCGCGGACGATGGGGGGGCTTGGGCCCGGGTTGTCAGGCCTTCTTCTGCCAGCGGCCGCGCTCGTCCTGCTGCCAGTAGGCGACGCTGTGGCCGGCCTCCTTGGCGCCGCGCCACTGCTCGCGGGCATGCAGCAGGGCGTCCTGGTCGGTGCCGTCGAACAGGATGCAGATGCGCTGGTAGCTGGCGGCGTCGTCGGGCAGGGCCGCGCCCTCGACCAGGAAGCGGATCGAGGCGCCGTTCGGGTTGGCGTCGCGCAGGGTCAGCACCACCGGCTGGGTGCCGCAATCGGGGTCGCGGTCGGTGCCGTGGGGCAGGAAGCTCTCGTCCGAGAAGACCCAGAGATGGTCGTCGAGGGCCTGCAGCCGCTCCTCGCTCGTCGCCTGCACGGCGACGCGCCATTGCCGCTCCAGGGATTTCTCCAGGAGGTTCGGCAGCACCGTCTCCAGGGGCTGGCGCTGCATGTGGTAGAACAGGATCTCGGTCACGGTGCTCACGATAGAGGGCGACCCGGGCCGAACGCTACCGGCCCGGGCTGCGGTGTGCGGCCTCAGGCGGCCGACGCGCCTTGCGCTGCGGCTTGCGCCTGCGCCAGCAGCTTCACGAGGTCGCAGCCGGCATAGAGATCGTGGGCGACGCCCGCCGCCCGCAAGGCGGCTTCGAGCTCGCCGGGCCTGCCGGCGAGGGTGAGCGTGGTGGCGCCCGCCGCCCGCAGGGCCTCGGCGGCCGGCACCGCCTGCTCGGCATAGACCGCGTCGGAGGAGCACAGGCAGGCGAGCGGCGTGCCGGAGGCGCGGAAGGCCTCGACCAGGGCGGCAAGGTCCGAAAAGCCCTCGTTCGTCACCGCCTCGATGCCGCCGGCCTCGAAGGCGTTGCGGGCGAAGGTGGCGCGGGTGTTGAAGGCGCTCAAGGGACCGAGATTGGCCAGGAACACGCGCGGGCGCCGGCCGGTGCGGGCGAGGGTGTCGTCGGAGGCGTCGCGCAGGGCCTCGTAG
>JAEWKL010000291.1 GCA_023386115.1 Pseudomonadota bacterium | reverse complement strand
GGGCCGCAACGGCGGCGCGACCCCGCACGCAGTCGGCGGGGCCCATCGCCTCCGGGCCGTCCTGGAGCGCGCCGTGGCGAAGTCGGGGTGGTCCGCCCGGGGGTCGCTGCCGCCCGGCAAGGGGATGGGCCTCGCACTCGGCACGGGCCAGGAGCGCGCGATGCCGACCTGGATCGCCACGGTGGCCCAGGTCTCCGTCGACGCCTCCAGCGGCGCGGTCATCGTCGAGAAGCTGACCTCGGTGGTCGACGCCGGGACGCTGGCTCACCCGGACGGTGCCCTGGCGCAGGTCGAGGGGAGCATGCTCTGGGGCCTGTCTCTCGCCCTGTTCGAGGGCACCGAGTACGAGAAGGGCCAGCCGCGGGACCTCAACCTCGACACCTACACGCCGGTGCGCATGACCGACGTGCCCGAGCTCGACATCGAGTTCCTGCGCAATGATCACATGCCGGTCGGCCTGGGCGAGCCCGGCGTGGTCTCCATCGCGCCGGCCATCGGGAACGCGATCTTTGCCGCCGTCGGCGCCCGCGTCCGCGACCTTCCTCTCCGCCCTGAGGCGGTCCGCGCCGCGATGGGAGCCTGACCATGCGCCTCGTGATCCTGACAGCGGCGGCCCTGTCCGCCACCATGGCCCTCGCAGCCGGTGCCGAGCTGCGCCGCCCGGACGCCTTCGACGGGGTGCAGGACCGGACGGCGAGGTCCGCTGCCCTGTTCGAGGAGATGGCGAAGGTCATCACGCACCCGCGCTGCATGAACTGCCATCCCGCCGACAACGTCCCCCGGCAGGGGGACGAGCGACGGCTGCACCATCCCCCGATGGTGCGCGGCGGCGAGGCCAGCTTCGGCCCCGCCGGCCTGCACTGCAATTCCTGTCACGGGTCCGAGAACCTGGCGGTCGTCGGCCAGGGCAGGGACATACCGGGGCACGACCCGTGGCAGTTGGCACCTGCCAGCATGGCGTGGATCGGGTTGTCGGTCCCCGAGATCTGCGCGCAGCTCAAGGACCCGGAGCGGAACGGCAATCGCTCGCTGGCGGACCTCCATCAGCATCTCGCGACCGACGGCCTGGTCGGCTGGGGCTGGCATCCCGGCAAGGGCCGGGAACCGGCTCCCGGGTCGCAGGAGATTCTCGGCCAGCTGACGCAAGCGTGGATCGACACCGGGGCGGCGTGCCCGAAGTAGCGACGCCGAAGGAACCGTGACCATGACCACGGACATCGCTGGCTCGATCCGCCGGTCGACCGGATGCCGGGTGGGCAACGGCGAAGGGCGCTCCTCTTCCGGTGCTGCCGGCCATCTCACCCCGCGGGGGGCGACCGCCACGCCAAGCGCCACCGGACAGGGGGAACGCGCATGCCGACCTGTGCCGTCTCGACCGCGAAGGACACCGCGCCCGACCAACGCAGGAGGACCGTCGAGAGCATCACCGCCATCCACTCGGTCGAGGCGACAGCCCCACGCTACTTCGTGCAGGTCATCTTCAACAAGGTCGAGCCCGGTTCGATCGTCGACGGCGGCGGGCAGGCCTCGCCCGACCACGTCTGGGTCCGTGCCGCCATCCGGGCGGGACGAACCCGGGAGAAGGCCGGAATGCTCCGGCGCATCATGCACGAGACGAGCGCGATCCTCGCTGCCTCCGAGCAGGACGGTCGCGTCTCCATCTCGGACATTCCGGCCGTCGGGGTCCCGGAATTCGGCAACGGGCTGCCGGCGCTGGGCGAGGAGGAGCAGTGGCTCGCGTCCTTGCCCGGCGACCCGCGAGAGAAGCTCATGCGGGCGGCTTGATCCAGACGCCAGGCCGGCGCCCCGGGCCTCACGCCGGCAGGAGGCCCGAGGCGCGGTAGCTCTCGATGAGCGTGTCGAACAGGCTGATGTCCGAGCGGCTTCTGGCGAACAGCTGGGCACCGGAGACCGCGGCGAAAATGGCCCGCGCCCGCGCCTCCGCATCCTTGGACTTCACCGCCCCCGCCAGTTCCAATACCTTGGCGAGCCAGGCAACGTTGACGTCGGCGAAGCCCTGCGCCTCACGCTGCACGGCCTCCGGCAGGTCGGCGTACTCGGCCGACATGAAGCTGCAGAGGCAGAGCCTGTTCCCATCCGCAAGCGACCGGCGGAAGATGCCGGGGTAGAGCTGCAGGCAGCGGAGCGGGTCCGAGGTCTCGGCCAGCATCGCGTCGAGCTCGGCGGCCGTATCCTCCCGGTAGCGCCGCGCCACGGCCGCGCCGAGATCCGCCTTGCTGGCGAAGTGGTGGTAGATGCTCGCCGCCTTGATGCCGACCTCGGCGGCCAAGTCGCGATAGCTCAGCCCACCGTAGCCGTGCGCCTGCGCGGTCTTCCTGGCGGCGGCCAGGATCGCCTCCTTCGCGTTCGAACTCACCTCTGCCTCCGAGCCAGCATTGAAAAACCTAACGATCGTTAGTTAGGGGTTGACCGATGAGTAATCCAGGCCTAATTCCAACCTGCCTAACGACAGGTAGGTAAGCAGCCATGACCCCGGACATCATCTTCTCGGACGCCACCGCCCTTGCCGACCTCATCCGCACCAAGCAGCTTTCGCCCGTCGAGGTCGTGCAGGCGCATCTCGACCGCATCACCGCCGTCGACCCCCAGGTCAACGCCATCGTCTCCGTGGCGGACGGTGCGCTCGTCGCCGCGAAAGAAGCCGAGGCGGCGGTCATGGCGGGCGAGGAACTCGGGCCCCTGCACGGCGTGCCCTTCACCGTGAAGGACTCCATCGACACCGCCGGCGTGCCGACCCAACGCGGCTCGCCCATCTTCAGGGGCCGGAGGCCGGAGGCCGACGCGACCAGCGTCGCCCGCATGAAGAAGGCCGGCGGCATCCTTCTCGCCAAGACCAACCTGCCGGAGTTCTCGTACTGGATCGAGAGCGACAACCTGCTCTCCGGCCGCTCGAACAACCCGTGGGATCTGACCCGCACCCCCGGCGGTTCGAGCGGCGGCGAGTCGGCGGCCATCGCGGCGGGCATGTCTCCGCTGGGCCTGGGCACCGACCTCGCCATCTCGGTGCGCGGCCCCGCCGCCCAGACCGGCATCGTCTCGCTGAAGGCGACCCATGGGCGCGTCCCGATGACCGGCATCTGGCCGCGGGCGCCGCGCCGCTTCTGGCATGTCGGCCCGATGGCGCGCAGCATCCGCGACCTCGCGCTCGCCTTCTCGCAACTCGCGGGCCCGGACGGCGAGGACGCGTTCGCGACCAGCAGCGTCCCGTTCGATGCCGGCGTCACGACGGACCGCACGCTCCGTGTCGGCTGGATGGTCGGGCCGGGCTTCGGGCCCATCGACACGCAGGTCGCGGCGACCGTCAAGGCAGCGGCCGAGGCGCTCAAGGGCGAGGGCCACAACGTGGAGGAGGTGCGCATCCCGGCTCTGGAACGCGATTTCGCCCTCGACGTGTTCAACAAGCTCCATGTCATGGAGATGAAGCCGGCCTTCCGCCAGGCGACCGCCGGGCACGAAGACCAGATGTACAAGATGGCCAAGACGATGCTGTCGTTGCCCGACACGTCGATGGAGGATTACGTGGCGGCCGAGCAGGCGGCGGAGCGGCTGCGAGACGGCTATGCCGCGTACTTCCGGCACTACGACGTCCTCCTGACTCCCGTGCTGCCGGTCCCGGCGCACAAGCACGGCATCCGGGAACTCGTCGTCAATGGCGAGACCGTCGACCTGACCTATCTCCAGGGCGCGACGGTACCATTGAACGTGACGGGCCTGCCCGGGCTGTCGATGCGGTTCGGGACAAGCCGCGAGGGTCTGCCGATCAACGTGCAGCTGGTGGGAAGCTGGCAGGCGGAGGCGACGATCCTGCATGCTGCTTCGGTGCTGGAGCGCGTGAGCCCGGTTCGCGACCTGCGCCCGAGCCTCTGATACGGAGGAAACGGGCCGGGGAGCGCTCCGCGGTCCCCGGCCGTGAGCAGGGACCAGAGGGAGCCTGCCCAACCCGTTTCAGGAGACCGTCCCTGATGACATGCATCGAAGCCTTCGTCCGTGGCCTGCCCAAGGCCGATTTGCACATGCACATCGAGGGCAGCATCGAGCCGGAATTGATGCTGGACCTTGCCGCCCGTAACGGCATGACGCTCCGTTGGGATACGGCGGAGGCCCTGCGCGGCGCCTACCAGTTCCAGAGCCTCCAGTCGTTCCTCGACTTGTATTTCGAGGGCTGCAAGGTCCTGGTGACGGAGAGGGATTTCTACGACGTGACCCGCGCCTACCTGCGTCGGGCTCACGAGGACGGCGTCATCCGCGCGGAGTTGTTCATCGGCCCGCAGAGCTTTACCGAGCGTGGTACTCCGGTTGAGGCACTGATGTCGGGCGTGCTCGCCGCCCTGGAGGAGGGGCGCCGCGCGCACGGCATGAGCGTGGGCCTCATGATCAGTGTCCACCGCCATCGGACCGAGCCGGATGCGCTCGCCGTGCTGGACCAGATCATGCCGTGGAGGGACGACGTCATCGGTATCGGCATGGGTGGCGCCGAAATTGGCAATCCACCGTCCAAGTTCGCGCGCTTCTTCCAGGCCGCCCGTGAACGCGGCTTCCGCACCACCGTCCATGCGGGCGAGGAAGGCCCGGCCGGCTACGTTCGGGAGGCCCTGGAACGGCTGCATGTTGACAGGATCGACCACGGCAACGCCTGCCTCGCAGATCCGGGCCTCGTGCGGGATTTGGCGGCCCGGCGCGTACCACTCACGGTATGTCCACTTTCCAACCTGCGGCTGAAGGTGGTCCCATCCCTGCGGGAGCATCCGCTCAAGGCGATGATGGCACACGGGCTGCACGTCACCGTCAACTCGGACGACCCGCCTTACTTCGACGGCTACGTGACGGAGAACCTTCTGGCCTGCCGGGAGGCCCTCGGCTTGTCGTTGGATGAGATCGTACGTCTGGTCCGGAACGGGTTGGAGGCGGCCTTCGTGGCGGCGGAGGAATGCCGAGCCCTGCTCCTGCGACTGGATACCTATCTCGCGGCGCACATCGACGGATGAGCACCCATCGGAGCACGGCGTCGCCCTCACATGCACGTGAATGACTGGGTTGGATCAGCGTTTCGCACGACATCCGCCGCGTGCACTCTCCCACGCCCGATGGCAGCCGTCCGGCAAAAAGCAGTCACTCCGGCGACGGAGGCCGAAAGTCCGGACGTGGCACGATCCTGACGCCTGACGCTCAACACCTGAGCAGCAGCCATTCACCCTCAGAAATTCTTCATACGGTCGAGCTGATGGAGCCCGGATCCCAGACGGCCTCAGGAGATCCGTCCGTACCATGATCCAGGGACGAGGCGGTTGGCCCTCATGTCCCTCGCCTGAAATTCGTGACAAAGCTCCGTACGTGGGCTTCCGATCACGCCCTCTGAGTTTTGGCGGACGCCTTTGTCACCAACTTCAGCCCCACCACGCTAGCGGTTCCCGACCGTCTCCAGAGTGGAATGCGGAGACTGATGCTCCAACGAAAAGACAGCCACCCGGAGAGGCGGGCGATATCTGCGGCCGCGCAACGGATTGCACGCCCGCAGGAGTATGGGCTTGGCCGCGCGCCTATCGCAGCTCCTGCCATCCGGTGCCGACGACCGGCAGATCAAGCGTCGCAGCGTGCTCGGCATCCATCGCGATCGCCCACGTATTCGCATTCAGGCTCTTGCCCGGCCCCTGAGGGAAGGGCAGCCCGGCCGGGGGCTCCGCTCCGCCCGCGATCACCAGCCGCATGCGATGCCCGGCCCCGAACACGTAGGCGATGGGGAAGAGGTCGAGATCGTACCGTCTCAGCTCTCTGGGCGTGATTGCCGTCGGTGCCGCCTGAAGGTCTTTCGCGTGTCGCGCGTTGAGGTATCCCTGCATCACCTGCCGCGACGTTCCGTCGGGGGCGACATCGTTGAGGCTGACGACGAGGTCGGCGTCCGGCGCTGTCGCGCTCGCCCAGAGCGAGAGGTGAGGGTAGCCGGTCACCTCGGTCGCTGCCGCGAGCGGTGCCGTCGTCCAGGTCGCAACCTTCGCCTCGGCCGCGCGCTGGTCGAGCCTCGACCGGCCTTTGGTCGCGCTCAGCAGCACGGGCAGGAACGGGCCGGCCTCGGGCAAGTAGGCCACCTTGACCGCCTCGCCAGCGGACGCCTTCTGCGTCGTGAGCGAGCCGTCGTTCACGCTCTGCAGAGAGCCGCTGCGCTGGCCTGAGAGGAACAGGCGGGTCTGATGGGCATCGGGCAGCGGCCAGTCGGACTCGTTCCGCCAGCGGTTCGCGCCCTTGACGTAGAGCATGACGCGCGCGCCCGTGTCGGCCCCGTTCGCGTCATCCTTGAGCCAACGGTCGAGCCACTGGACTTGCAGTTCCTGGATCAACCCGATGTGCCAGCCATGGGCGTAGGGACCGAAGAACAGGCGCTTCTTCGCATCCGCGCCGAGCTGGGTGTAGAGGCGCAAATTGGCGGGCGAGATGTAGTCGTCCTGACCGCCGGCGATGAAGACGGCAACTCCGCGCTTCCCGATCTCGGCGGCAGCTTCGGCCAAGGTCGTGCGCGCCTTCCACCAGGCATCGAAGTCGGGATGTTCGATGGCGGTGGCGTACTCGGCTTCCGCGCCCGGCGACAGCTTGCGCGCCTCGCGTCCAGGCCCGGGCCGCATGCCGCCTGGATACCAGAGTTCACCGTAGCAGTCGCCGCAGGCGACCTCGGGGACGATGGCCTTGAGGTGCGGCGGTGCCTCCTTGGCGGCGAGCCACTGGCTGATGCCGAGGAGCGAGGGGCCGACCATGCCGACGCGGCCGTTGCACCACGGCTGCGCCGCCATCCACTCGACGGCGTCGTACCCGTCCTCACCGAAGTGAGCATAGAGATCCGCCTTGCCCTCGGACTTGCCCGAGCCGCGCAGCGACAGGTGCAGGACCGCGTAGCCGCGGCTGGCGATGTCGAAGAGCGGGCCGTCGAAGGAGGCGCCCGTGTTGCTCGCCCTTCCGTAGCCGTCCGTCATGAGCACGCAGGGCGTCGGCTTCTCGCCTGACGCGAGCGTGGGTCGGAACAGGCGCCCCTCGAGGCGCACGCCGTCTCGCGCGGTGACGATCACCCCGTCCTCGAGGGTGATCGGATAGCGCTTGACCGGGTTCTCAGCAGTCGGAGCCTCCGGCAGCCATTGGCGACCTTCGGTGCCGGCGCCGACCGGGAAGACGTCCGCGCTGACCGATGTCGCGGCCAGGCAGAGGGCGATGGCCCCCATCACGCACTTCACCACTGAATCCTCCCATGCCCGTCGGCGACCTGTTCGGAGATCGGCGCCTTTCTTCGATCTGAGCATCCCTGAACGGCTTTGGCGAGGGGATGGCGACATCGTGCCATGAATGGCGCGTCGCCGACGGTCTGGGCTTGGCCGTAGGAACTGATAGCATTCCTCCGCACGCAGACCCGCGGAGCAGGGGAGCAAGGATGAAGCGCCGTGCGAGACCCGGCAGCATCGGAGGCGCGGCATGCCTCATGACGTCGAAGGGCGGCTCCCCCAGGACCCCGCGTTCGACCATGCGAGCCTCTCGAGATCGGGGTGAAACGTCCGAAGCGGGTGCGCGCTTCCTCGACGGGAATAAGGTACAATGAGCAACACCTCCCCACTGGTCGACGACATCCGTATCGAGCTGATGACGACGCTCGAGATCGGAGAGCACTTGGCGGCCGGCCGCACGACGATCGTTGTGCCTTGTGGCGCGATCGAGCAGCACGGACCGCACCTGCCGATCTGTATGGATCGGGACCATGCCGAGTGCCTTGGCGCACGCCTCGCGCTCCGGCTCCGGAACGCGCTCGTCGCGCCGACGCTGCCTGTCGGCTGCTCGTCCCATCATCTGAGCTTTGCCGGTACAATCTCGATCAGTGACGAGACCTTCGAGGCCGTGTGCCGCGACTATTGCACTAGCTTGGCGCGGCATGGCTTCGAGAAGATCATCTTCATCTCGGGCCATATCGGCAACTTCCCGGTCCTCGCGCGCATCTTGCCGAGGTTGCAGGCCGCGGTCCCGGAGGGTTGTGAGGTCGAGGCCTTCACTGACTCAACCGCCTGGCTGGAGACTTGGCGATCCACCGTGATAGCAGCCGGCGGCAATGGCACGTCGGTGGGCGGGCACGCCGATATCGCCGAGACCTCTGTCATGCTCGTCCTGCGCCCAGACCGCACCCATCTCGATCGCGCCGCTGCGGGGCTGATCGGCTTGATGAACCAGGACGAGCTTGCTGCCATGTGGCGCGACGGTCTCGGGAGCGTCAGTCCCAATGGTATCCTCGGCGATGCCCGTGGATCCACGGCCGCGATTGGCGAGCGCTGCATTGATGCGATCACCGACCTCCTCGCGCGGCAGTTCACGCGGGACACCTGATTGACATGCCGCGTCGATGAGGGCGCCGAGCTCATGAGAGACGGAGGCTTGCCTGGACGCAAGAACCACCGCCTCCGCCTCACCCACCGTCTCGACTGGCAAGCATCCATCGATGGCATGCCGGCATCGCGGTGAGTGCCTGCGGATGGATGATGCTCAGCGCCGCCTGTCCGGCACAGCGTGCCTGTCCCGCTCGCTCGCTGAGAGCGCATTCACATGGGTTTTGGCGTCTATCCGCTGCCGGCCACAGCCGCCGCTCGGCCGCTCGACCTTCAAGAAGCTTTGCCCTGCTCGACGATGACGCGCTGATAGGACGAAATCAGGGCCTCGACCTGGGCGTCACTCAGGTCCGAGACGACGACCTGAGTGCCAATGAACACCGTCCAGCGGCCGTCGTAGCTCTGCTCTTTGCGAATGTCCGGCACTGCAAAGCTCCATCTCTGACATGAGAGAAACGTGTCTATGCGACGATCGTGCCCGAAGTGGAACACCGCCCATTGAGGGAGGAGGGCACTCTCAGCGACTCACGCCGGCAGGAGAGCGATATTGCTGGCGAGCAGCGAAGCGGCAACGGCAAGGTTGGTGGATGCACGCTTCGTGATCAATCCTGTCCAGGGGCAGCGTCAGCTGAGGTGCGGTCGAGCCCCCGGGAGGGCAGGTGCTCTCAACGGCAGGAGCACCACTCACCGCTCCACCGACCTGTTCGGTTGGAACAAGGGGCGCCGCCACGACAGGGCCTGTATGGCTACACGCGATCAGTGGAGCACTGGCAGCGAGGACTCGAATGATGTTCCGCATCGTGCCCACATCCTTGCGGCCTCTGACAACCGTCGAGGCTGGGGCGTGTACGTCGATGCTATTGCAGCTGTGTTGCCTCGTGTTGCGTAGTAGGATGCATGTGCGTTTTCGCACACGAGATCGTCGACCCAGAAGGAGTGGCTGCTGGTCTCCGGACGTGGAAGTTTCCTCGATCATGGAGAAAATTGATCGGTATTAATCTCTGCAATAGGTGTGTATTAACAGGGATATTTGATTATTGATGTCGATTTTGGGAGTTTTCGTCAGGGACTAGAGCGGTAACCCCGTGGGTCGATCGAAGGACGTACCACAAAACGACCTCGGCGATGGAAGCTCTTCCGGCTTGTGAGGCCAAGGGCCTGACCCGTCGTGCGACCGGGTCGTGCAGGGTCCTCGCTCGAGGTGGACGCCTCGCAGCCGATGATCCGGATGCCGAGGCGTGCGTATCGACCTCGCCGGAGAGGCCGCTACGTCCAAGGAGGACCAGGACGGCCTCATCGGGCGCGAGATCGTGCGGGAGCTGAAAGTGACACCTGGCTTGTGAGGGGAGATGCGCATGCTGCTCGATGAGAAGGACGTCAGCGACGCGGTCGCGTTCCGCCATCACCTTCACCGCTATCCGGAAGTGTCCGGCCATGAGGCCGAAACGGCCGCCGCGGTCGTCGATCGCTTGGCGGATCATGGTCCGGATCGCATCCTGCGACGGATCGGTGGACACGGCGTTGCCGCCGTCTTCAACGGCTCGGCTCCCGGCCCGACCGTTCTCCTCAGGTGCGAACTCGACGCGCTGCCGATCGTCGAGATCGGCACGGTTCCGCACCGTTCGCGCGTCGACGGGAAAGGCCACCTGTGCGGGCATGACGGCCACTCCGCGATCCTGACGCTGGTCGCGGCGCACCTTGCCCGCCGACGGCCGTCCAGGGGCCGCGTCGTGCTGCTGTTCCAGCCCGCGGAGGAGACGGGTGACGGAGCCGCCGCCGTGATCGCCGATCCGGCTTTTGGGACGATCTCACCCGACTACGCGCTGTCCCTTCACAATCTTCCGGGGATGCCGTTCGGCGAAGTGAGCTTGCGCGAGGGCCCGGTCAATTGCGCTTCGCGCGGCATGCGGATCATTCTCGACGGCAAGACCGCCCATGCTTCCATGCCGCAGGATGGCATTTCGCCCATGGGGGCGATGGCGCGGCTGATGCCGGCGTTGACGAAGCTCGGCCGCGAGGGCGCACCGCTCGACGAATGCTTCCGTCTCGTCACCGTGACCCATGCGAGGCTCGGCGAGCCCGCTTTCGGCATCGCGCCGGGACGGGGCGAGATATGGGCGACCCTTCGAACGCTTCGGGACGAGGCGATGGAAGACCTCGTGTCGGCGGCCGAGGTCCTCGTCGCCACCGAGGCACGCGCGAGCTACCTGGAATGTGCGGTTACCTTCGACGATGTCTTCCCGCACTGCGAGAACCACCCGGAGGCAGTGGCGGTCCTGCGAAAGGCCCTCGAGGCCGAGGGCATCATCCATTATCCGGGCGAGCCGATCTATCCATCGGAGGATTTCGGCCGCTTCGCGAAGGTTTCCCGTTCAGCCATGTTCTTCCTTGGCGCCGGGGTCGACCATCCACGACTTCACAATCCGGATTATGATTTTCCCGATGACCTCATCCCGCTCGGCGCACGGGTGTTCCTGCGAACCATAGCCGATGTGCTACGTTGAGGCATTCTTTTCCAAGTCGTCGGTGAGAGCTGTGACCCGACGCGTGGGTCGACACCGAGAACCCGGCGAGGCGGCACGAACCGGCCGCCCCGCACCCCGTGAGCGAGCCAAGCAGGCTCCTACGCCAAGGGTTGCTCAGCCGGCGCGGCCGGCGGCCAGGTATGCCCGCCAGCCCCCATGAGCCGACACGTCCTCCGCCTCCCGCACGCCCTCCGGCTCGCAGAGGAACCCCTTCGGTGACGTTCCGTCGGCAAGGCGCAGGGTGCCGATGCCGAGGGGGGACGGAATCGCGGCAACGAAGCGGCCGAAGGCGTCCGGCGTGAGCGCCCAGACCTCCGTGGCGATCGATGTTCCTGCGCCTGCCGCCACCCGTACAAGGCCTGGACGGCGGGGGCCCACACCCGGCAAGGCGAAGAGCCGGTAGTCGGGCGTCGTCGTGACCGCACGCAGGTGGCGAGCCCCAAGGGAGGTCAGCTCCCCGTTGAGGGGCAGGCCGGACAGATGCGCGCCAACGACCGCCAGCTCGATCTCGTCGCCGGCCGCCCGTGGCGGACCCGTCTCGGAGGCCTGCGGCAGGGGCGCGCCCGTCGCTCCCATCCGGGTGCCGCCGGCGCGGTGGAGGCTGTCGCCGAGCGGAACCAGGGCGGCGTCCCGGCCCGCCGGGGCGATCAGCGTCACGCCGGCCGGCGCCCCGTCGCCACGGGGATGGCTCGGCACCGCGAGTGCGCAGAGATCGAGCAGGTTGACGAAGTTGGTGTAGGTGCCGAGCTCGGCATTGGGACCGATCGGGTCGGCGGCGAGCGCCGCGAGGGTTTGCGGGCGCGGGAAGGTCGGCACGCACAAGGCGTCGATGGTCTGCCAGACCGGCTCGGTGGCGCGGCGCAGCTCCGCCAGCCGGTAGCGCCCCGCAAACGCGTCGGCGGCGGAGAAGGCGGTCGCGCGTTCCGTGATGGCGCGGGTGGCCGGGTGAAGCGCCTCGGGCCGCGTGGTGATCAAGGCACGGATCGCCTCCCAGCGCTCGGCCACCCACGGCCCGTCATAGAGAAGCGCGGCCGCAGCGAAGAACGGCGTGAGATCGACCGGGACCAGGGTCGCACCGAAGGCTTCGAGATCGGCGAGGGTCGCGTCGAAGGCCGCCGCGGAGAGCGCGTCGCCGGCGAAGCGCCGGCTTGCCGCATCCGGCACCCCGACCCGCAGCGGCAGTGGCCCTGGCCGCCCGACCGGTACGGGCCGCGAGAACGGATCGGCCGCGTCGAACCCTGCGAGCACCGCGAAGCCCGAGAAGGCGTCCTCGACGGTGAGGGCAAAGACGGAGACGCAATCGAGGGTGCGGCAGGCCGGCACGACGCCGCGGGTCGACAGCGCGCCGAGGGTGGGTTTGAGCCCGACGATATTGTTGAGCCCCGCCGGCACGCGGCCCGAGCCGGCGGTGTCGGTGCCGAGCGCCAGCGGCACCAGCCCGGCCGCCACCGCGACGGCGGAGCCCGACGAGACGAGCCGCCGGGGACGAGCGCCGGGGCGAGGGCGTTGCGCGGCACGCCGTAGGGCGAGCGCACGCCGACGAGGCCGGTGGCGAACTGGTCGAG
>JAEWKL010000288.1 GCA_023386115.1 Pseudomonadota bacterium | reverse complement strand
GGCCGGCAGCCTGTCGGGCGCCGCCCGCGCCCTGGGCCTGACCCCGTCCGCCGTCAGCCGCATCGTGGCGCGGATCGAGGCGCGGCTCGGCGTGCGCCTGATCCTGCGCACGACCCGCCGCCTGCACCTCACGGCGGAGGGCGAGATCTATGCCCGGGCGGCGTGCCGCGTGCTGGCCGATCTCGACGAGGTGGAGAGCACCCTCGCCAACCAGGCCTCGCCGCGCGGCAGGGTCCGGGTCAGCGCGGCGAACGCCCATGGCCGCCTGGTCGTCGTGCCGCTCATGGCGGAGTTCGTTGCGTGCTATCCCGAGATCACCGTGGAGATCGACCTCAGCGACGAGATCACGGACGTGCTCGGCGGCCGGACCGACATCGCGATCCGCTTCGGCCCCCTCGCCGACAGCCCGCTGACCGCCCGCCGCCTCGGCGAGACCGGGCGCACGGTCGTCGCGGCCCCGTCCTACCTCGCCCGGGCCGGCGTGCCACGGGTTCCGGCCGATCTCGCGCGGCACAATTGCCTGGATTTCAGCTTCCGGCGCATCGAGCCCGGCTGGCCCTTCCGCGAGGCGGGGCAGGATTTCATGCTCGCGGTCCGGGGCAACCTGACGGCCAATAGCGGCGAGACGCTGGTGCAGCTCGCGGTCCAGGGGGTGGGCATCACCCGGGTCGGGAGCTTCCATATCCAGGAGGAGGTGGCGAGCGGCCGGCTCGTTCCCCTCCTCGAAGCCTACAACCCGCAGGACCGCGAGAGCATCCACGCGGTGTTCGTCGGCGGCGCCACGACCCCGGCGCGGGTGCGCGTCCTGGTCGATTTCCTGGCGGAGCGGATGCGGGCCCGGTCCCCCGAGGGATGACCGGGCCACATCGGTCTGTCAGTGCTGCCCGACTTCGCCCAGATGCGTCAGCAGCGCCTCCGCCACCTGGTCGGGCGCCTCGCGGGTCGGAAAATGGCCGACATCGTCGAGCTGCACCTGCCGGTACGGCCCGGTGAAATGCTGCTCCTGCCCGGAGAACGAGGCCGGCAGCAGGCAGGTGTCGGCGCCTCCATGGATCACCAGGGTCGGCACCGCGATGCTCCCCGCCGCCTCCGCCGCCTGTCTCAGCTCGGAAAAGCGCGGATCGGGCGCGTCGGCGCCCCAGCGCGAGCGGTAGAAGTTGAGGGTGACCGCCGCCCAGTCCGGGTTCTGGAACGACGGCGCGGTCTTGCCGAAGGTGTCGTCGCTGAACCATGGCCCGGGCGGGCTCCAGGCCAGCCATTGCTCGCGGGCGAAGGCGACCGGGTTCTCGCGCACGAAGGCGGCGCCCGGCTCGGTGTTCATGAACCACTGGTACCAGAAGGCCCGCACCTGCGGCAGCGGCGGCACGCCGATGCGGCCGGGCGCCCAGGGCACCGACAGGGCGGCGATCGAGGCGACGCGTTCCGGCCGGGCCGCGGCGAGCATGTAGACGACGCGGGCGCCCCAGTCGTGGCCGATCACCGGCAGACGCGAGAAGCCCAAGCCGTCCATGAAGGCGAGGATGTCGGTGGCGAGCGCCGCCGTCTCGCCGCTCTTCGGACCCTCGGCGTTCAGGAACGTCGTCGGCCCGCAGCCGCGCCAGTAGGGCACGATGGTGCGCCAGCCGGCGGCGTTCAGCTTCGGCACCACGCCGTCGAAGGTCCGCGGATCGTCCGGCCAGCCATGCAGCAGCAGGACCGGCTGGCCCATATCGGGGCCCGAGGCCTCGTAGGTGATCTCGACCTCGCCGGCCGTGACGCTGTTGACGTCCATGGGCAATGCTCCCGCTCTCACAACCGCGGCCCCCTCGAACGAATGGTCGAGGAGGCAAGGCAAGCCCGACTGGGCGTCGGCGCTGATGCGCCGGGCGCCGTTGCGTAGCAAAGGCACCCGGACACACGCGCGAAGGGCGGGGCCTCGACGACCCCGCCCTTGCTCTCCTTCGGTGACGAGATGGGTCAGCCGATGATCTTGTCGATGGTGATCGGCAGTTCGCGCACCCGCTTGCCGGTCGCGTGGAACACCGCGTTCGCCACCGCGGCGGCGGCGCCCACGATGCCGATCTCGCCTAAGCCTTTGACGCCGAGCGGGCTGACCTTGTCGTCGTGCTCATCGACAAAGATCACCTCGATGTCGTGGATGTCGGCATTCACCGGCACGTGGTATTCGCCGAGATTGTGGTTCATGATCCGGCCGAGGGTGTGATCGAGCATCGACTCCTCCTCGAGCGCGGCGCCGATCCCCATCACCACCCCGCCGAGGATCTGGCTGCGGGCGGTCTTGAGGTTGAGGATCTTGCCGGCCGCGATGGCGCTCACCACCCGCGTCACCCGCACCACGCCGAGCTCCTCGTCGATCTTCACCTCGGCGAAGACCGCCGAGTGGGTATAGGCCGAGAAGCGCATGTTGGTGAGCATGCTCGGCTTGACCTTCTCGGTCGCCTCGACCCGCTCGACGCCGCCGGCCCGCATCGCCTCGGCGAATCCGACCTTTCGCGTGGGATCGGTCTGGAGCCGGATCTCCCCGTCCGCGAAGGTGACATGGGCGAAATCGGCATTCGCCAGCGGTGAGTCGCTGAGGCTGCGGGCGTAGCCGAACAGCTGCTCCGCCACCGTGCGGCAGGCCGCCTGCACGGCGGCGCCCGACGACGCCGCGGTCCAGGAGCCGCCGGCGAGCGGCGCCTCGGGCAACGCCGTGTCGCCGAGCCGGGTCGTCACCTGATCGAGGGGCAGCCCGAGCGCGTCGGCGCCGATCTGGGCGAGGATCGTGTAGGTGCCGGTGCCGAGATCGGCGGTGGAGCAGGCGACTTCCAGCCTGCCGTCGGGCGTGAGCGTCGCGCTGGCGCTCGACTGCATCATCATGGCCTCCCACACGCCGGTCGCCATGCCCCAGCCGACGAGCTCGCGCCCGTCGCGCATCGAACGCGGCTCCGCCTTGCGCTTGGACCAGCCGAAGCGCGAAGCGCCCTGCTCATAGGCGGCGCGGAGCGCTTTCGAGGTGAAGTCCTTGCCCTCGCCCTCGTCGCGCTCGGCGTAGTTGCGCAGGCGCAAGTCCAGCGGGTCGACGCCGGTGGCATAGGCCAGCTCGTCCATCGCGCATTCGAGGGCGAAGATGCCGGTCACCGCCCCCGGCGCCCGCATGTCGGACGGGGTGTAGGTGTCGATCTTGGCGAGCTTGTAGTCGAGCGTGACGTTGGGGCAGTGATAGAGCAGGCCCGACCAGTTGACCACGGCCTCCTGGTAATCCTCGAAGGTCGAGGTGCCGGCGACCGCGTCGTGCGTCAGCGCCTGGAGGCGGCCGTCCCGGTCGGCGCCGAGCGCCACGGTCTGGTAGGTCTCCGGCCGGTAGCCGAAGGTGAACATCTGGTCGCGGGTCAGCACCACCCGGACCGAGCGCTTGAGGTCGAGGGCGGCCGAGACCGCGAGGTAGAGCTGGTATTGCGGCCTCAAGCCCGAGCCGAACGCGCCGCCGACGTAAGGGGTGATCACCCGCACGTCGTCGGGCTTCAGGCCGAACACGCTGCAGACATAGCCCTGCGTGTTGTTCACGCCCTGGATCTTGTCGTGGATGGTGAGCTTGCCCTCGCCCTCGTAGACCACCGTCGAGGCGTGCGGCTCCATCGGGTTGTGGTGCTCGATCGGCTGCTTGTACTCGTGGCGTAAGCGGATCGGCGCCGCGTCGTAGGCGCCCGCCGCATCGCCCCGCGGATCCGGCGGCGGCTTGATGCCGGACCGCTTCTTCGGCGGCACGTAGGCGGCGTCACGGTTCTTCTCGAGGTCGGTGTTCGGCACCTCCTCCTCATAGGTCACCTTGACCAGGCTGGCGCCGTAGCGGGCGAGCTCGAAGCTCTCGGCCACCACCAACGCCACCGGCTGGCCGCCATAGACGATCTCGGGCCCGTTGAGCGCCCGGAACGGCGAGCCGGGCGGTGCGACCTGATCGCGGTAATTGTAGTCGAGCCAGGCGGTGCGTGGCTTGTTCTCGTGGGTGACCACCTTGATCACGCCGGGTACCGCCTCGGCGGTCTTGGTGTCGATCGCCGTGATGCGGCCCCTGGCGATGGCGCTCGACACCACGACCCCGTGGGCGAGGTCTGGGGCGGTGAACTCGGCGGCGTATCTGGCGGCGCCCGTCACCTTGGCGGGGCCGTCGAGCCGGCTCCGGGCGGTGCCGACGGTTTGCGAGGGAGTGGCCATGCGGGTCCTCAGGCGATGCGCTTGTCGGTCTGGGATTGCGGCGTGCCGGCGGCGGCCTGGCTCAAGCCCCGCACGATGGCGCGCCGCGCCAGCTCGACCTTGAAGGCGTTGTGGGTGTAGGGCCGGGCCTCGGCCAGGATCACGTCCGCGGCCTCGCGGAAGGTCTTCTCGGTCGCCGGCTTGCCCTTGAGGCGATCCTCGGCTTGCGGGTTGCGCCAGGGCTTGTGGGCGACGCCGCCGAGCGCGAGGCGCGCGGTGCGGATCGTGTCGCCGTCCATCTCGATCACGGCTGCGACCGAGACCAGGGCGAAGGCGTAGGACAGCCGGTCGCGCAGCTTCAGGTAGGTATAGTGCTTGGAAAAGTCCTCGTTCGGCAGGTCGACCGACAGCACGATCTCGCCATGCCGCAGCGTGGTGTCGCGTTGCGGCTCGTCGCCCGGCAGGCGGTGGAACTCACCGAACGGAATGGTGCGACGGCCGTCCGGTCCCTCGACCTGCACGGTCGCGTCGAGCGCTGCCAGCGCCACGCACATGTCGGAGGGGTGGGTGGCGATGCAGGTATCCGAGGCGCCCAGGATCGCGTGGATGCGGTTGATTCCGGTCATCGCCGGGCAGCCGCTGCCGGGCTCCCGCTTGTTGCAGGGGGTGCCCTCGTCGTAGAAATAGTAGCAGCGCGTGCGCTGGAGCAGGTTGCCGCCGGTCGTGGCGGCGTTCCGCAGCTGCGGTGAGGCCCCGGCGAGGAGCGCGCTCGCGAGCAGGGGATAGCGCTCGTTGACCAGCGGATCGTAGGCGACGGTGGCGTTGGGCACCAGCGCGCCGAGCCGCAAGCCGCCCTCGTGCTGGACGATCTCGTCGAGCGGCAGGCGGGTGATGTCGACGAGCCGGCCCGGCCGCTCGACATTATACTTCATCAGGTCGACGAGGTTGGTGCCGCCGGCGATGAAGCGCGCCGCCGGATCGGCCGCGAGCGCCTGCACGGCCTCCTGCACGGTGCCGGCGCGGGTATAGTCGAACCGGTTCATTCCGCGGCCTCCCGGAGCGACGACGCTTTGTTCTTCAGCACGTCCTCGACCGCGTCGACGATGTTGGAATAGGCGCCGCAGCGGCAGATGTTGCCGCTCATATGCTCGCGGATCTCCTCGCGCGAGCGGGCGCGGCCCTCCTCGATCAGCGCCACTGCCGACATGATCTGGCCCGGCGTGCAGTAGCCGCACTGGAAGGCATCGTGCTCCACGAACGCCGCCTGGACCGGGTGGAGGTCGCCGGAGGACAGGCCCTCGATGGTGGTGACGTGGGCGCCGTCCTTCTGCACCGCCAGCGCCAGGCAGGAATTGATCCGCTTGCCGTCGACGATCACCGTGCAGGCGCCGCACTGGCCGTGGTCGCAGCCCTTCTTGGTGCCGGTAAGGTCGAGCTCCTCGCGCAGGAGGTCGAGGAGGGTGGTCCACGGCGCGACCTGGAGCTGCCGCTCCTGCCCGTTGACCGTGAGGGTGACCGGAATCGTCCCCGGTAAGGCGGCGGAGCCGCTTTCGCTCAGCATGGGCTTGGCCATCGATCGTGAGGGGGCCCGGCACCGGCGCGCGCCCAAAGGCGCCGGGCCCCGCA
>JAEWKL010000651.1 GCA_023386115.1 Pseudomonadota bacterium | reverse complement strand
GCGCGGAGGCGGGCGGCGGCGAGGCGCGTGCCGGCGGCGTTCAGCGCCTCGACGAGGCGGTCGAGCTCGCGCAGGCCGGTCGGGGCGAGACGGGGGAGGTCGCCCTCCTGCAGGGCGATATCGCCGTCGGTCTCACGCCCGAGCTGGCCCTCCAGCCGGGCGATGCGCCGGCCGAGCAGCAGGAGGAGCCGCCCGAGGAGCAATGCCGAGCCCAGCACGGTGGCGGCGAGGAAGCCGAATCCGGCGAGGAGCTGGCCGTAGGCCCGGCCCTCATCGGTATGGACCCGCGTCATGGTCCAGGCCGTCGCCCCCTGGATCGGCCCGCGTAAAGGACAGCCGTGGACCACCAGGGTCTGGGTCCGGGACGCCCGCCGCGTCGCCACGGGCCGCTCGGCGCTCAGGGCCTCGGCGTTGACGCGGCGGATCGTGTCGATCTCGGCGGAGGGCAGGTCGGTCTTCGGCCCGGTCCCCTCGTAGGTCGGAAAGGCGTAGGCCGCCGAGCCGGCCGACGCGGTCCAGATCCCGCCCTCGACCCCCGGGTGGGCGGCAAGCGCGGTCACCACCACGTCGGTGAGCTGGCTCTTCAGGGTGTCGTCGGGCTCGGTGACGCTGCCGGTCCAGCCGGCGCCGAAGAACGCGAACCGGTCGCCGATCGCGCGGCAGGCGCGGGCGGCCTGGAGCTCGACCTGGGCGACCTGCACGGCGGCGGACTGGGTGTAGAACTCGGTGAGCAGGTAGGCGGTGGCGGCGGCCGAGGCGAGAAGCAGGACCCAGAGGGCGAGGAGGTGGGCGCGGAGAGAGGGGAGGCGAGGGGGCATGGATCGCTCATCGACCTCGACTTCGGGGCGGGATGTCGCCTCCCGATCCACACCTTCGCAGTCCCGCACCCGGACCCTCCCCCCAGATTGGGACGGATCGGGTGCGACTTGCCGGATCTGTTTAACCCATCGGCCTGGACGGCGAACGGGCCGCGTTCCCTGGGGAAGCGGCCCGCTCATCACCTCACGTCATACCGTCCCCGCCACGGTTGGCTCGGTTCCGGAGCCCGCACCGTCACAGGCGGCAAGCAACCGTCAGCTGCATCCGGTCGTGCTCCCGCACGTGTCACACTTCAGGCAGGTCCCGTTCCGCACCAGGGTGAAGTTGGCGCATTCCGGGCAGGCCTCGCCGACATAGCCCTTCATCTTCGCCTCGGCCCGCCGGTCGGAGACGCTGCGGCCGGGGGCCGCCGGGTCCGGCTTGGCGAAGGGGAGGGATTCGGTCAGCGCCTCGACCCGGCCGGCGAGCGTCGGCTCCGTCTTGAGCGCCACCGATCCCCGCACCGCGTGAACGGCACCGCCGGCCGGAGCTGTCTGACCCGTCGAGGGCGCCGCGACGCCGGACGTGGCGCCGGCGGGACCGCCATGGATCAGGGTGAGCCGATCCCCCGAGCCGCGCAGCAGGCCGCGCGACACGACGTTGTTCGCCGGGACCGAGTCCGAAGCCGTGGGCTTCGCGGGAGCGACGCCGCCCGTCACCGTGGTGCCCATCTCCGAGAGATCGACATGGGCGAGGTCGTTGCGGCCGAGATACGAGATCGCCAGCTCGCGGAAGACGTAGTCGAGCACCGAGGTGGCGTTCTTGATCGCGTCGTTGCCCTGCACGAAGCCGGCCGGCTCGAACCGGGTGAAGGTGAAGGCGTCGACGTACTCCTCCAGCGGCACGCCGTATTGCAGGCCGAGCGAGACCGAGATCGCGAAGTTGTTGATGAAGGCCCGCAGCGACGAGCCCTCCTTGTTCATGTCGATGAAGATCTCGCCCAGCCGTCCGTCATCGTACTCGCCGGTGCGCAGGAAGATGGTGTGGCCGCCGATCTTGGCCTTCTGGGTGTAGCCCTTGCGGCGGGTCGGCAGCTTCTCCTGCGAGCGCAGGCGCTCGACACGCTCGACGATCCGCTCGACGATCTTCTCCGCCACCGCGGCGGTCTTGGCGGCCGGCGGCAGGGCCTGCAGCGCCTCGATCACATCCTCCTCGTCGTCGGCCTCGTCGCTGATGAGGGCGGCGTTGAGGGGCTGCGACAGCTTCGAGCCGTCGCGGTAGAGGGCGTTGGCCTTCAGCGCCAGGGTCCAGGACAGCCGGTAGGCGTTCTTGCAATCCTCGACCGTAGCGTCGTTCGGCATATTGATGGTCTTGGAGATCGCCCCCGAGATGAAGGGTTGCGCCGCCGCCATCATGCGGATGTGGCTCTCGACCGAGAGGTAGCGCTTGCCGATGCGGCCGCACGGATTGGCGCAGTCGAAGACCGGGTAGTGCTCGGGCCTCAGGTGCGGCGCGCCCTCGAGCGTCATCGCCCCGCAGACATGGACGTTGGCGGCCTCGATCTCCTTGCGGCTGAAGCCGAGGAACGAGAGCAGGTCGAAGGACGGATCGGCGAGTTTGTCCGCCGGTACGCCGAGGGTCTGGGTCAGGAAGTCCTCGCCCAGGGTCCAGCGGTTGAACACGAACTTGATGTCGAAGGCCGATTTCAGGCCCGCCTCCACCGCCGCGATCTTCTCGTCGGTGAAGCCCTTGGCCCGCAGGGAGCCCGGGTTGATCGCCGGGGCCTGGCCGAGCGAGCCGTGGCCGACGGCATAGGCCTCGATCTCGGCGATCTCGGCCTCGCGATAGCCGAGGGTGCGAAGCGCGTCCGGCACCGCCCGGTTGATGATCTTGAAGTAGCCGCCGCCGGCGAGCTTCTTGAACTTCACCAGCGCGAAGTCGGGCTCGATGCCGGTGGTGTCGCAATCCATGACGAGGCCGATCGTGCCGGTCGGCGCGATGACGGTGGCCTGGGCATTGCGAAAACCGTGCTCCTCGCCGAGCGCCAGCGCCCGGTCCCAGGCCGCCTTCGCATGCTCGACGAGCTCGCCCTGGGGGCAGCCGGCATGGTCGAGCGGGACGGGATTGGTGTTGAGGAACTCGTAGCCCTCGGCGTCGCCGTGGGCGGCCCGGCGATGGTTGCGGATCACCCGCAGCATCGCGTCGGCATTCTCCTCGTAGGCCGGGAAGGGCCCGAGCTCCTTCGCCATCTCGGCCGAGGTGGCGTAGGACACACCCGTCATGATGGCGGTGAGCGCGCCGGCGAGCGCGCGGCCCTCACGGGAATCGTAGGACAGGCCCATGGTCATCAGGAGGCCGCCGATATTGGCGTAGCCGAGGCCCAGCGTGCGGTACTTGTACGAGAGGTCGGCGATCTCGCGGCTCGGGAACTGCGCCATCAGCACCGAGATCTCGAGGACCACGGTCCAGAGCCGGCACAGATGCTCGTAGCCCTCGACGTCGAAGCGCTTCGAACCGCGATCGTAGAGCGCCAGCAGGTTCGCCGAGGCGAGGTTGCAGGCGGTGTCGTCGAGGAACATGTACTCGGAGCACGGGTTCGAGGCCCGGATCCGCCCGCCCGCCGGGCAGGTGTGCCAGTCGTTCATCGTGGTGTTGAAGTGCAGGCCCGGATCGGCCGAGGCCCAGGCGGCCTCCGCAATCTTCTCCCACAAATCGCGCGCCTTGACGGTCTTCGCCACCTTGGCCGTCGTGCGGTGGGTCAGCGTCCAGTCCGCGTCCCGGTCGACCGCGCGCAGGAAGTCGTCGGTCAGCGAGACCGAGTTGTTCGAGTTCTGGCCGGCGACGGTGAGGTAGGCCTCCGAGTCCCAGTCGGTGTCGTAGATCGGGAACGCGATGTCGGTGTAGCCCTGGCGGGCATACTGGATCACCCGCTTGATCGCGGCATCCGGCACCATCGCCTTGCGGGCGGCCTTGACCTCGCGCTTGAGCGCCGGGTTACGCTCGGGATCGAAGCAGGCGTCACCGGCGGCCTCGCAATTGACGCAGGCCTTCATCACCGCCTTGAGGTGCTTCGACACCACCTTGGAGCCGGTGACGAGGGCGGCGACCTTCTGCTCTTCCTTGACCTTCCAGTCGATGAAGGCCTCGACGTCGGGGTGGTCGATGTCGACGATCACCATCTTGGCGGCGCGCCGGGTGGTGCCGCCGGACTTGATCGCGCCGGCGGCCCGGTCGCCGATCTTGAGGAAGCTCATCAGGCCCGAGGACTTGCCGCCGCCGGCGAGCTTCTCGTTCTCGCCGCGCAGCCGCGAGAAGTTCGAGCCGGTGCCCGAGCCGTACTTGAACAGGCGCGCCTCGCGCACCCACAGGTCCATGATGCCGCCCTCGTTGACGAGGTCGTCGGCGACGGACTGGATGAAGCAGGCGTGCGGCTGCGGATGCTCGTAGGCCGTGGCCGACTGGGTCAGCTCGCCGGTCTTGTAGTCGACGTAGAAGTGGCCCTGCGCCGGGCCGTCGATGCCGTAGGCCCAATGCAGGCCGGTGTTGAACCATTGCGGCGAGTTCGGCGCCACCATCTGGCGGGCGAGCATGGCGCGCAATTCGTCGTGGAACGCGGCCGCATCCTCCTCGCTCGAGAAGTAGCCGCCCTTCCAGCCCCAGTAGGTCCAGCAGCCGGCGAGCCGGTCGAAGACCTGCGTCGCCGAAGTCTCGGAGCCGGTCCGCTCAGCCTCGGGGAGCGCGGCGAGCGCGGCCTCGTCCGGCACCGAGCGCCACAGGAACGAGGGGACGCCGTTCTCCTCGACCTTCTTCAGTGCCGCCGGGACACCGGCCTTGCGAAAGTACTTCTGGGCCAGCACGTCGCAGGCGACCTGGCTCCAGGCCTCCGGCACGTCGATGCCGTCGAGGCGAAACACCACCGAGCCGTCCGGGTTGCGGATCTCGCTCACGGCCTTGCGGAACGGGATGCTGGCATAGGGCGATTGCCCCGCGGTGGTGATGCGACGCTCGAACCGCATGGGATACTCTCCGGTCACGAACAGCCGGGGACCGCCCGCATGACAACGGGGTCCGCCGGTTACAGGAAGGGCGGGAACGCTCGGGTTTCGGCGGACGAGCCGCAACCCCCTCGAGGGCCGCCCGTCCTGTCAGCATGGAAACTACCGACCATGGCAGCCCCACGTCAATAACTAGTGTCGACGGACTCCGTTCCTCGCTAGATGTTGTGGTGGAGGGCGGAATCCTGTGGATGGCGCCGAACCTGCGCTTAAGCCCGCGTCGGGCTTGGCGGAATCGCGCCGATGCCCCGGCGCTTTCACAGCCGGCGCAGCATCCGACCACCGATTTGTTCACAGGTCGTTGCGGATCGGGGGCCGGTGCGGGAGGCGCGAGCGCGCTGCGCACAGGATTCGTGCTGCGGCGCGGGACACGCTGGACATCCGGGGGTCATCTCACCATAGTCCCGCGCGAGTTCAGGGGGGCCTCCTCCCCTTCCCGCGGGCCTCAGGTCCCAGAGACGGTCGCGATGGCGCTGAAAGACACCCTGCTTCGGATCTTCACCTGGTGGAGCGGCTCGACCGTCAGCCTGAACGTCTACACCAAGCGCCACGGCCGCTTCGTGGGCGAGGACGAGTTCGGCAACCGCTACTACCGGGCGCAAGGCCCGCTGATCGATGCCTCGGTCGGCTCGGAGCGGCGCTGGGTGATCTATAACGGCTATGCCGACGCCTCGAAGGTGCCGCCCGGCTGGCGCGGCTGGCTCTGCCACGCCACCGACGTGGCGCCCTCCGAGGAATCGTACGTTCCGCGCGAGTGGCAGAAGCCGCACGAGGAGAACCTCACCGGCACGGTGGCGGCCTACCGGCCGCGGGGCTCGCAGCTCTCCTACGGCCAGCGGCCGGCGGCGACCGGCGACTACGTGCCGTGGGTGCCGGGCGAGTAAGTGCATCTCAACGAAACTCCCGCTGCGCCGGCGCCGCCACGGTAAGCGGCGTGGGCGATCGGGAGTCTCGTGAGGGACGTCCCCGCCCTTTTTCCACCATCCTCCTTGTGTCTATCGCGGGCGGGCCGCCGGGGCCCGCGCTCCCGACCGATTCGGGCGCGAGAGGCCGGTAAGGCCTGCCGAACTTCGAGCCGGGAGCGACTGGGTTTTGAGCCGCATGACCGCACGCCGCGCCGCGGGCGCCTTCCTGCTCCTCGGCGGCGCCCTGCTGGGCGCCGTGGCGCCGGCCCAGGCCGACAAGATCCGCAACCCGACCGCTGTGTTCTCCGGCCTCGACAAGATCACCGGCCGCATCGTCTCCTTCGAGGTGGCGGTGGACGAGACGGTGCAGTTCGGCGCGCTCCAGCTCACGCCGCGGGTCTGCTACACCCGCCCGCCGACCGAGAGCGCCAAGACCACCGCCTTCCTGGAGGTCGACGAGGTCACCCTCGAGAACAAGTACCGCCGGATCTTCACCGGCTGGATGTTCGCCTCGAGCCCGGGCCTGCACGCGATCGAGCATCCGATCTACGACGTGTGGCTGGTCGACTGCAAAGGCGGCACCGACATCGTGGCCGAGCCGAAGGAGCAGGAGGACGCGCCGGTGGCCGCCGCCAAGCCCGAGGGCCGGAAGCGCCGCGAGCAGGCCCGCGGCGAGGAGGCGCCCCGCTCGCGCCAGGTCAACCGCCAGGGCCAGGTCGACGTCGAGCCGTTGCGCGGCACGCCGGTCCAGCCGCGCCAGTCGCCGTCGCGGCGCTTCTTCCCGACCAATGACGGCCCGATGCCGGCCGGCGCCGACCCGATGAACCCGAACCCGCGCTGAGGCGCGGGTCATCCCGGGGATCGGTCGATCCCCTGGACGGCACGCTCGCGTCGAAGGCCCGTGACGCTCGTCGCGTGCGCCCGAGCCGATGGGAGCTGCACCGTGCCGGCAGGGATCCTCAGCGATGACCAACTACGTGACGACGCGCTGCACGGTCCGCGGGTCCTCGGCCGACGTGGCGGCCTTCCGGGCCCTGATGGTCGAGGATCCGCCGCGTCGTGAGCCTCCCTTCGTGGGTCTCAGGGCTCGGCTTCGCGCCCTGGTGGGACGGACCGCCCCGGAGCCGCGCTCCTCGCCGCCCTCGACATTCGACTTCAACCGCATCCTGCCGATACCGGGCACGCTGGCGGACGGTCCCGAGCGGACCGCGTGGGCGCTGGAGCATTGGGGCACGCAGCGCAACGCGGACGCCTACGACGAGTTGGCGCGGACCGACGACGGTGCGGGCGGCGCGGCGCTGGAGTTTGTCCTGGCGACGGCGTGGAGCTTTCCGGCCCCGGTTTTCGAGGCGTTGCACCGGCGCTTCCCGGCCTTGCAGTTCGACGTGGTCGGCTTCGAGGAAGCCTGGCATTTCGGAATCGAAGGGGCTTACGGCCCCGGCGAGACCGGGGCGGTCGAGGTCGACCCGACGGCCGCGCTCTACACCCGCGTGCATGGCGTGCCGCCTGAGCCCGACGAGGAGCCGTGACGGCGGGCCCTGCACCAGCCCCATAAAGCCGGACGGAACCCGACATCCGCGAGGCCTGTCGGGACGTTCGTGCTCGCATCCGGGGTGGGCGCCTCCCTCATGAGCACTCCGTAGCCGGCGGCGCATCTTTGAGCGCCAGCCCGTGACCGATGTAACGTCTTTCTGCTGCGGCACGTGGCGCCGTGCTGTACGTTGAGGCAGGGGCGCCGGCGTGAGACGGGCGCCCGGAGGATGCGGACCCCGAGGAAGACGACCATGCGCGACATCGCACGGGCGCAGGACGCGCCGCTGCCGCAAGCCGAGAGCACTGCCTGGTGGGCGGCGATGCCCCTCGACCTCTGGGGCGTGGTGCTGGCGGTGATCGCCGCGGGCGGGCTGAAGCTCGCGGGGCTTCTCCCTTAAGCGATCCTGCCTCAAGCTCTCCACGCCGCCGTCGCACTCTCGCCAAAGCCTCGGACCAGATTTCCTGCAAGACTTTCGCAAGGAACAGCCGGCACGATCCGTGCGTGGCTCGACCGCGACGCGATTCGCACGCAGGAGGACGGTTCCATGCTGATGGCTTTCGTCGGACGCCTCACCCAGCGCTGGCGGGATCTCATCGCGGCGATCCAGGATCCCTACCGCCCCGAACTGCACTACATGCGCGGCCCCGGCCCGCGCTGGCGCGAGCGGCACCCGGAGGGGTGAAGACTCCGCCCGCTGACGAGCGAATGGCTGCGACAGCCTCAGCGCTGCCGCCATGTCCGGCATCGGTCTCTGCCGTCAACGGCCCTGAGAGTCTGTTTGATTTTCTCGACAGTCTTGACATCCTCCGAGGCATTACCGGCGCCGCGGGGCGGCCCCGGGAGGGCGCGGGGGGTGGT
>JAEWKL010000525.1 GCA_023386115.1 Pseudomonadota bacterium | reverse complement strand
GGCATAGACCTCGCGCCGCTTCAGGCCGGTCTCGTCGGCGACGAGGCTGGCGGCGTCCTTGATCGAGTGGCGGGCGAGCGCCGCCTCGAGGCGCGCGTCGAGCTCGGCGTCGGCTTCCGGGCCCGGCGCGTCCTCGGGCGCGGTGCCGATCACCACGACCACCTCGCCTTTCGGCGGGCCGGAGGCGGCGTATTCGGCGGCCAGCGCCGACAGCTCGCCCCGGCGCACGGTCTCGAACAGCTTGGTCAGTTCGCGCGCCACCGCGGCGGGCCGCGTGCCGCCCAGAACCTCGGCGGCGTCGGCCAGCATCTCGGGCAGGCGGTGGGGCGCCTCGAACAGCACCAGGGTGCCGGGCACGCCGGCGAGCAAAGCCAGCCGGTTGCGCCGCGCCCCGCTCTTCTGCGGCAGGAAGCCCTCGAAGAAGAACCGGTCGGTCGGCAGGCCCGCCGCGACGAGCGCCGTGATCGCCGCCGAGGGGCCGGGGATCGGGGTCACGGCGAGGCCCGCCTCGATCGCGGCCTGGACCAGCTTGAAGCCCGGATCCGAGACCAGCGGCGTCCCGGCATCCGAGACCAGCGCCAGGGCCTCGCCGTCCTTCATGCGGGCGATCATCCGCTCGCGCACCCCCTCCCCCGAATGCTCGTGATAGGCGACGAGCGGGGTGGTGATGCCGTAATGGGCGAGCAGCGTGCGGGTGACGCGGGTATCCTCCGCCAGCACCGCGTCGGCGGCGGCGAGCGTCGAGAGCGCCCGGAAGGTCACGTCCTTCAGGTTGCCGATCGGCGTCGCCACCACGTGCAGGCCGGGGGACAGGGGCTCGGCCTCGGCGGCGAGGCCGAAGGCGGTGTAGACGGCCGGCCCTCGGCCGGTCGCGGCGCGGTCCGAGGACCGCCGGCGGGTATCGTCGTTGCGCTGGGTCATCGCCGCCATAGTGCCATGCCGGGCCGGCGCGGCGCCATGGCGCGGCGGAGGGGAACGGTCGTTTACTTTTCGTCGGCAGACTTTATTCACCGGGCACGGATGTTGCTGCGAGGTTGCCGGTGCCGATTCGCGGCGCGGGGAGCCGGACCGGGGGAGCGGGCGATGGGAGGCATCGGCCTCGATACTCTGAGGCGTTTCGGGCGGAGCACCCTGATGCTCGCCGCCCTCCTCGGGCTTGCCGCCTGCGGGGGGGTCGACAGCCCTGTCGTCGCCACCCGTTCCACGCCGGTCGAGGCGCCGGCCGCCCCGTCCGGCGGCGGGGCGACGCTCGGGACCGGCAGCGTCACGATCGCGCTGATCCTGCCGCTCACGGGCCCGGGTGCGGCCGTCGGCGCCGCCTTGCGCAACGCGGCCGACCTGGCGCTGCAGGAATCACAGGCCCCCGACCTGAAGATCCTGGTGAAGGACGACCGCAGCACGCCCGACGGCGCCCGGGAGGCCGCAGCCGCCGCGCTCGCCGAGGGGGCGGAGCTGGTGATCGGCCCGCTCTTCTCGGCCACGGTGCAGTCGGCCGCCGCCACGGTGCGGCCGACCGGCAAGCCGGTGATCGCCTTCTCGACCGATGTCAGCGTGGCGGCGCGCGGCGTCTACCTGCTGAGCTTCCTGCCGCAGACCGAGGTCGCCCGGATCATCGACGAGACCACGGCGGCGGGGCGGCGCTCCTTCGCGGCCCTGATTCCGGACTCGATCTACGGCCACGCCGTCGAGGCGCAGTTCCGCGAGGCGGTGGCCCGCCGTGGCGGCCGCGTGGTGGCGATCGAGCGCTACCCGGCAGGCAACCCGGCCGCCTCGGTCGGGCGTCTCGCTCCGCTGATCGCCGGCCCGGCGCCGCAGGCCGACGCGCTGTTCGTGCCTGATACGCCGGAAGGATTGAGCGCCGCCGGGGCGGCGCTGACCCGCGGCGGCTTCAACCCGGCCCGGGTCAAGCCGGTCGGCACCGCGGTGTGGAACGACCCGCGGGTCTTCGCCTTGCCGGCCTTCCAGGGCGGCTGGTTCGCCGCAGCCGATCCGGCGGGCTTCACCGGCTTCAGCCAGCGCTACCGGGCCCGGTTCGGCTCGGACCCGGTGCGGGTCGCGACGCTCTCCTACGACGCCGTCTCCCTCGCCGCGGCGCTCAACCGGCAATACGGGTCGCAGCGCTTCGCCGACGCCACGCTCACCAACCCCTCGGGCTTCGCCGGGATCGACGGCACCTTCCGTTTCCGGCCGGAGGGCACCAGCGACCGGACGCTCGCCGTGTTCGAGATCCGCGGGGGCGCTGCGACGATCGTCAGCCCGGCGCCGCGGGCGCTCGGGCCGTCGGGAACCTGAGCCGACCTCGCAGAAGCGGTTGCCGGCTCCGCGACGAGAATCTGCGACACGGCAAGAGCCTGAGCGGACGAAGCGTGAGCCTGCCCATGCAGGTCTGCTCGGTCACGCCGCGAGCTCGGCCACCACGGCGTTGAGCACCGGCGCACCCTTCGGCGTCGCGGCGAGGCGGTCGTCGGACGTGCGCGCGACGAGCCCGGCCGCGACCAGGCCGGCAATGCGGTCCGGATCGAGCGGTTGGCCCGCGAGCGCCGCATAGCGGGCGGGGTCGATGCCCTCGCGCAGGCGCAGTCCCATCATCAGGAACTCGTCGGCCTGGTCTCCCGGGCTTAAACGCTCCGTGTCGACGATGCCGTGGCCCTCGCCCTCGACCCGGGCGAGCCAGGCCTCCGGATTGCGCGCGGTGGCGGTGCCGGTGCGGCCCTCGGGCAGAACGAGGCGGCCATGGGCGCCGGGGCCGATGCCCGCATACTCGCCGTAGCGCCAGTAGAGCAGGTTGTGGCGCGACTCGGCGCCGGGCCGGGCGTGATTGGAGATCTCGTAGGCCGGCAGGCCGGCGGCCGCGCAGACCTCCTGGGTCACGTCGTAGAGGGCGCGGGCGGTGTCGTCGTCCGGTACGGTCAGCTTGCCGGCGGCGGCGAGCCCGTAGAACGGCGTCCCCTCCTCGATGGTGAGCTGGTAGAGCGACAGGTGCTCGGCCGCCCGGGCGATCGCCTCGCGCAGCTCGGCCGCCCAGGCCTCCGGCGTCTGATCCGGCCGGGCGTAGATCAGGTCGAAGGAATAGCGCTCGAAATGGGCCGCGGCGGTCGCCACCGCCCGCATCGCCTCCTCGGTGCTGTGCAACCGGCCGAGCTTCTTCAGCGAGGCGTCGTCGAGGGCCTGGACCCCGAGCGAGACCCGGTTGACTCCCGCCGCCCGGTAGCCGCGGAACCGGCCGGCCTCGACGCTGGTCGGGTTCGCCTCCAGCGTCACCTCGACGTCCGGCGACACGCTCCAGGCCGCCGCCACCGCGTCGAGGAGCGCCCCCACCGTCGCGGGCTCCATCAGCGAGGGTGTGCCGCCGCCGAGGAAGATGCTGGTGACGGTCCGCCCCGGAGTGAGAGCGGCCGCATGGGCGATCTCCCGCGCGAAAGCGGCGCGCCACCGCGCCTGGTCGAGGCGTCCGTGGCGGACATGGCTGTTGAAGTCGCAATAGGGGCACTTCGCGGCGCAGAAGGGCCAGTGCAGGTAGACCCCGAAGCCGACGTCCCGGGTCGGATGATCGATCATCCGGCGGATGTGCCGCTCCGGGGGCCTCGATGCAAGGGGTCGGGCGTGCGAGCGATGGCAGGGGCATGGCGGCAATGATCCGGCATGGTCGCCGGCAGGCTGCTCCCGCGGCCGATCGCGATCGGTGATTCCACCCGGGACAACCGATCATCCGCCTCGATCTGCCGGTGCCCCGGCGCCGATCGCGGCATCGCTATTACGTTGAAAGACGTCCAGCAGGCCTTCTTCCAGCCCGAGTGTGTGGAACTCGTTTCCTCCTTACAAGCGCCCTGCCTGGATGTTCTCGGCAACAGCGAAGTCCTCCTGATCGAACACGGCGTCGTTCGTGAAGTCGAAGCGCTCGCTGAGAGCGGCTTCTCTGCGTTCTTTGAAATCGGACTCTCGATACAGCATTTCGCAAGTCCAGATTGTTTCTCCCGCCGTCATTGGATAAACATGTTGATCGACACGTAGTCGGGACGCATGATAAAGAAAATATTTGAAAAAAGGGAATAATATACGAACGCATAATTCAGCATGTTCCACGTCTCTTCCGGATATTTCTGGATATCTGGAAAATTGCCACGGACTGCCGTGAGAAGGATATGCGGCTGGTGCTCATCGTGGGATATCACCCCCCCGCGAAAGGCCTTGGGCAGCGTGTCCCTGTGAAGGTACGGAACGTGATAGCCTTACAAGCCGCCGAGGACTTTTCGGTGATCCATCACGGGGCGGGGTTGCGCGGCCTTCTCTGCGGCATGGCGGAGCGCCCGGCTCTCCCCGCGCATCGATGTCCAGCGCAGCGCATCGTGCGGAGGCGCACGCTCCCGATGCCAGGAGAGCTAGACCGGCAGCCCGTGATGCCGCCGGGCGATCAGGCATTCCGGGTCGCCGGGCTCGCAGGTGCGGCAGACCTCGGGACGCACGGCGTAGACTTTGCAAGCCACGCATTCCCCGATGCGGCCCTCGAGGGCGGAACACCTTTCGCCCTCGCAGCGCATCCGCCCGGCCGGGTCGTCGACGTACATCGCCGGGATCCGGGCGATGTCGGCATCGTCCTCGATGCTGAAGCGCGGCCACTCGGCCGAATACGCGCAGCAGGCCCCGCATTCCTGGCAGGAGAAGTTCGCCGGGTCGGCGGGATTTTCCAAATCGGCAGGGCCGGCCGTCACGGGCTCAGGCCCGGCGCCGCCGGCGGGATCGGGCGCGGGCGGCCGTCATCGTCGATCGCCACGAAGGTGAACACGCCGACCGTCACCTTCTCGCGGGTCTGGGTGCGGAAGCGCCGGGCCCAGGCCTCGATCTGGATCCGCATCGAGGTGCGGCCGGTGCCGACCACCTGCGTGTAGACGCAGAGCACGTCGCCGACCCGGACCGGCCGCAGGAAGGTCATGCCGTCGACCGCCACCGTGACGACGCGGCCTTGCGCCCGCTCGACCCCGGCGATGCCGCCGGCCTGGTCCATCTGCGACATCACCCAGCCGCCGAAGATGTCGCCATTGGCGTTGGTGTCGGCCGGCATGGCAATGGTGCGCACCGTCAGATCACCCTGCGGCCGTGCCGCCTCCCCGGTCGTCGCGTCCGTGGTCATGATGCTTACGCGCCCCCTGGTCTCCCGTGCGAGCATAGGGCATCGAGGCGCCGGAGCGCGAGCGCCCCGATTCGAAAGCCCCGCGGTTTCTTCCTCCCGCGGACGGCCCTAGTGTCGGCGGCACGCCATCAGCCGAAGGACGCATCATGATCCAGGGCCATCCCACCAGCGGCGCCGAAGCCGACCGCGACTGCCCGGTTCCCCTCGCAACCCTCGGGGAGATCTACCGGGCCGAGCCGGAGGACCTGCCGGACCTCCTGAACGCCCTGCCGGTGCAGACCCGCGCCAAGCTCGCGGGCTATCTCTACGCCAAGAGCCACACCCACAAGCTCGGCCTCACCGTCGCCCGGACCTGCGGCAAGGACGACCTGGTGAAGGCGCTCGGCGAGATCGGCGCCGTGGTCCACGGCCAGGCCCACCTGCCGCCGCCCAAGCCCGTCCAGGCGGCTCCGGCGGCGCCCCAGACCCGCAAGATCAGCCTCGGCGGGTCGGGCGCCAAGCGCAGCTTCGATTGAACAGGCGCAGCTTCGATTGAGGAGGTCGCGGGCCCTCGCGGGCCCGCCCCTTCAGGCGGTTTCGGTGCCGCACCACTCGGCGACGAACAGCGCCATGGCGGTGGTGATGCGCTGGAGCGAGGCGAGGCTGACCCGCTCGTCGAAGCCGTGGATGTTCTCGCTCTTCGGCCCGTAGCAGAGCGCCGGCACCCGGTCGTAAAGGGCGTGGACCCTCGTATCGAGGTAGCCGGCGGTCATGAAGCTCTTGAGCGCCGTGCCCGTCGCCGCCTCGTGCGCCCGGCCGAGCACGGCCTCGGCGTCCGAGCCCTCGTCGAGCACGTAGCCTTCGGCGAAGAAGCCGTGGAAGCTGACGCGCGGCGGGCTGTTCGACAGGAAGGCGTCGTCGCGGGCGAAGGCCGCCACCGTCGCCTCGATCTCGCGGGCCGCATCGGCCGCGCTCACGCCCGGATAGATCGCGATGCGGCAATCGATCCGGCACCAGGCCGGCACCGAGGAGGCCCAGTCGCCGCCCTCGATCCGTCCGATATTGAGGTTGATCGGATGCGCCTCGCCCTCGAAATGCGGGCGGCCGGCCTTCTCCTCGTTCCAGCGCGCCTCGAGCGCCCTCAGCGCCCCGATCACCCGGTAGGCGGCGTCGATGGCATTGGCCCCCGTCCCCATCTCGCGCACATGGACCGGCCGGCCCCGGACCTCGATCCGGAACCACAGCACGCCGGTATTGGCGCGCACCAGCATCTCCTCCTCCGGCTCGGGGATCAGCACCGCGTCGGCGCGGTAGCCGCGCAAGTGGGTCATCAGGGCGCCGTTGCCGGTCGATTCTTCCTCCACCACCGATTGCAGCGTCACGGTGGCGGCAGGCTGGAGCCCGATCCGCCGGAGCGCATCGAGGGCGAACAGGTTGGCGGCGTGCCCCGCCTTCATGTCGGCACCGCCGCGGCCATAGAGCCAGTCGCCCTCGACCACCGGCTCGAAGGGTGGGTGAGTCCAGAGGTCCGCGGGGCCGGCCGGCACCACGTCGACATGAGCCTGGAGGATCAGCGAGCGCCCCTTCTCGTCCCGCGGCCGATGAATGCCGACGACGATCGGCGCCTCGGAATGGTCCGGGCTGAACGTTGCTCCACCCGGATGCGCCTCGATCTGCGCACGGTCCATCGCGAAGCGGTCCATGGCGTAGCCGCGCTCGCGAAAACCGCGGAACACGAAATCCTGGATCGCCTGCTCCTCGCCGCGGGTCGAGGCGAAGCGGATCAGCGCCTGGGTGTGGGCGATCTGGTCGGAAAAGCCATCGGCGACGGCTGTCACGATACGATCACGCAGAGCGGGGTCCAACGGCATCAGAAGCTCCTCCGGGCATGCGCCACCCCCGACGATAGCCGGAAACCCGCGAGCGCACCCACGCGCGCGGAGAAGCAAGCCATGATCCAGTGTCAGCCCCTGATCTGGGTTCAGGCCCCGATCCGCCCGATGATGTGGTCTGCGACCCGGAGCGCGTTGGCGATGATCGTCAGGGTCGGGTTCACCGCGCCGATCGACGGAAAGAAGCTCGCATCCGTCACGTAGAGGTTGTCGAGCTCGTGCGCCTTGCAGTCGAGGTCGAGGACCGAGGTCGCCGGATCGGAGCCGAAGCGCAGCGTGCCAGCCTGGTGGGCGGTGCCGCCGATCGGCACGTCCTTGCCGAGATAGAGCGAGCGGTCGAACAGGTGCGGGTGGATGTCGAGCTTGGCGCAGAGGTCGCGCAGCTTGGCCTTGAGCCGGTGCAGGGCCTCCTCGTTGGTCTGCGTCAAGTCCAGCCGCACCTTGGCCCCATCGTAAAAGATCCGGTTCTCCGGAATCGGCAGGTCCTCGGTGGTGAGCCAGAAATCCAGCGAGTGCCGGGCGAGCCAGTCGAACGGCTTTTCCGGGAACCATTGCAGGAAGCCCGGCAGGCCCTCGCCGTGGATCTGCACCCCATCCGACTTGCCGACCATCTGGATGTGTCCGAGGGGGAACTCCCAGTCGTCGGACCCGAAGTAGAAGTCGTTGAGGCCGAGCGTCTTCTGGAACCTGGTCGGGTTCGGGGTGCGCGAGATGGCGAGCACCGTGGAGTTGTTGTGCCGCATGTAGTTGCGGCCGACTTGGCCCGAGCGGTTGGCGAGCCCCTGCGGGTGGGCGTCGCTGGCGGAGCGCAGCAGGAGGAGCGCCGAGGACAGGGCGCCGCAGGCCACCACCACGATGTCGCCGGTGAAGGTCTCGGTGGCGCTGCCGCGCTTGACCTCGACGCCCGTCACCGTCCGCCCGGCCGGATCGGTCAGCAGACGGTCGACATAGGAGTTCGTCTTGAGGGTCAGGTTCGGATGCGCGGCCAAAGCCGGATCGACGCAGGCGATCTGCGCGTCGGCCTTGCCGTTGGTGATGCAGGGATAGCCGTCGAAGGCGTCGCAGCGGATGCAGGCCGAGTGCGGCAGCGGCTTGCCGTCGCGCTCGTCGAGCCGCACCCCGACCGGAAGGTGGAACGGGTGATGCCCCTCGCGCTGGAGGCCGTCGAACAGCTCCTGGATTCGGGGCTCGTGGGAGATCGGCGGGTAGGCGTAGGGCTTCGAGGCGGGCGGCTCGGTCGGGTCCTCGCCGCGCAATCCGTGAACGTAATAGAGTTCTTCCGCCGCTTGGTAGTAGGGCTCGAACACGTCGTATTTCAGCGGCCATTCCGGCGAGATCCCGTCCGGATGGCGAAGCTCGAAAAAGTCCTTTTCGCGAAGGCGGAGCAGGACCGAGCCGTAGACCTTGCTGTTGCCGCCGACGTAATAATGCAGGCCGGGATGGAAGCTGGAGCCGTCGGCGCCGTACCAGGTCTCCGGCGCCTGGTAGCGGGCATCGACGAAGACCGCCTGGCTGTCCCAGTTCTCGCGCTCCCGCGGCAGGTAGTCGCCGCGCTCCAAGAGCAGGATGCGCTTGCCGGTCTGGGCGAGCCGCCACGCCATGGTGCCGCCGCCCGGACCCGAGCCGACGATGACGACGTCGTAGTGCCGGTTCTCGCTCATTGGTGGTCCCCTGGGCGATCCCTCTTCGGCGGCAGGCGCAGGATGATCCGTGACCGCTCGTTCGTGCCGCAGGCGGATATGGCGGGGCTGGCGCGAACGTCGACCCGCCCCAGTTAGCTTTTCGCAGGCGCAAAAACCGGCAGCGGAGATCGTCGACGGATGGCCACCTTCAGCATCGCGGTCGCGTTCGGGGTCCGGCTCCTCCTGGTGCTGCTTTTTCTGCCGTTCAGCGCGCTGGACAAGATCCTGAACTTTCGCGGTGCGGTGAGCCAGGCCCGCCAGGCGGTGCATGCCACCGGCCCCGCCACCCTGCTGATCCTCGTCGGCCTCTTCGTCGAGATCGTGATGTCGCTCGGCATCCTCACCGGCATCGCCGACCGCTTCGCCGCCTTCGTGCTCGCCGGCTATTGCGGCGTCACGGCGCTGCTGTGGAAGCAGTTCTGGAAGCCCGGGGATTTCTGGTCCGGCGGCAAGGGGCGCGAGCTTTTCTGGGATTTCTGGAAGAACCTCGCGCTCGCCGGCGGGTTTCTGCTCGTCACCTTCGGCACCGGGGCGGCGACGGTGGAGCGCTTCTTCGCCGACCCCTTCGCCTCGTCGAGGCCCTACAGCGTCAGCGAGACCGTCCGATGAGCAGCGACAAGCCCACCACTCCCTATTGGCACCTCTGGGTCGACGCGGACGGGATCAGCCACCAGACGCGATGCGCCTTCACCGAATTCGAGGAGAAGTCGATGTCGCCGCCGGCCCCGCCGCAATGGCAGGGGCAGAAGACCCATGACGGCGCCACGGTGTTCGTGACCGTGCAGCCCGTGGGCTGGACCGGCGACTGGCACCCGAACCCGAAGCCGCAATGGATCATCCCGCTGTCCGGCCGCTGGTTCGTCGAGTCGATGGACGGCACGCGGGTCGAGATGGGACCGGGCGAGATCTCGTTCGGCGAGGACCAGAACGTGCGCGAGGTCGACGGCAAGAAGGGCCACCGCTCCGGCACGATCGGGAACGAGCCGGCGGTGCTGATGATCGTGCAGGTCGATTCGCCCCCGACGACGGGCGCGGCCTGCCGGTTCCGGTGACGCCATGGACGGGTTCGAGATCCACGACGAGCGCTTCAGGCACTACATCCTGGGCAACGCGCCGCTCGAGGAACTGGGCTCCGGCTTCCGCTGGATCGAGGGCCCGGTCTGGATGGGCGACGCCGATTGCCTGCTGTTCCAGGACCTGCCGCGCAACCGCACGATGCGCTGGATCGAGGGCGCCGGCTTCTCGGTCTACCGCGCGCCCTCGAACTACGCCAACGGCCAGACCCGCGACCGGCAGGGCCGGCTGATCGCCTGCTCGCATCGCGGCCGCTGCCTGTATCGCACCGAACATGACGGCACGGTCACGACCCTCGTCGAGCGCCATGCCGGCAAGCGTCTCAATTCGCCGAACGACGTGGTGGTGAAGTCCGACGGCACGATCTGGTTCAGCGATCCCGTCTACGGCATCTCGAACGACTACGAGGGCGGCCGGCAGGCCTCGGAGCAGCCGCCGGCACTCTACCGCTTCGACCCGGCAACTGGCGAGATCACCGTGATGGCGGGCGACTTCGACGGGCCGAACGGCCTCGCCTTCTCGCCCGACGAGCGCAGGCTCTACGTCGCCGAGACCGGCGACCAGTCGAAGCCGAACCCGCGCCAGTTCATCCGGGTCTTCGACGTCGCGCCCGACGGTGCGCTCTCGGGCGGCGACATCTTCCATAAGATCGAGCCCGGCTATTGCGACGGGATGCGGGTCGACGAGGACGGCAATGTCTGGTCGAGCGCCGCGGACGGAGTGCATTGCCTCAGCCCGGAGGGCAAGCTGATGGGCAAGATCCTGGTGCCGCACCGTGTCTCCAACCTCACCTTCGGCGGGCCGACCAAGAACCGGCTGTTCATCGGCGGCTCGCACACGCTCTATTCCATCTTCCTCGATCGGCGCGGGGTGCAGACCCCGTGATGGCACCTCCCCCGGGGGCCTTGCGCCTCGCCCGGATCGTCCTCGTCGCGGCCGATCCGGACCGCCTCGCGGGCTTCTATCGCGAGGCTCTGGGCTTCACCGCTGCCGAGGCGCCGCCGGCCTCCGACCTTTCGCAGGCATGGGTGCAGGTCGTGCCCCTGCGCCTCGGCGACCAGCGCCTCGATCTCGTGGCAGCGTCGCCGCCGGGCCGGCCCTATCCGGGCGATGTCCCGGGCTTCAGCCCGCTCTTCCAGCACTGCGCCATCATCGTCTCCGACATGGCGGCAGCCCATGCCCGGCTGTCGGGGCAGCCGGGGTGGCACCCGATCTCGACCGGCGGCCCGGTGCGGCTGCCCGAGACCTCGGGCGGCGTGACCGCGTTCAAGTTCCGCGATCCCGAGGGCCATCCCCTCGAGTTCCTGGCCTTCCCGCCGGACGCGACGCCCGTGGCCTGGCGGCGGACGGCGCCGGACGGCCCGTGCCTCGGCCTCGACCACTCGGCGATCTCCGTCGCCGAGACCGCCCGCAGCGTCGCATTCTATGAATCCCTCGGGCTTCGCGTGGCGTCGCGCTCGCTCAATACCGGACCGGAGCAGGCTCACCTCGACGCCGTCTCCGACCCGACGGTCGAGGTGACGGGCCTCGGCTTTCCGGACGGGCGGCCGCCCCATGTCGAGCTGCTGTGCTACCGCGGCGGCCCCTCGCAGCCGGCCTCCGACCTCGCGGTGAACGACATCGCGGCGACCCGGCTGGTGATCGCGATGAGCGATGCCGGCGCGTTGGCGGCGGCTTGCACCGCCCATGCCGGACGGCTCGTCTCAGGCGGCGGCGCAGAGGCCCTGCTGCGCGACCCGGACGGGCACCTGGTATGGCTGACCGTCAATCGTCTTGCGGATGACGCACGATTGTGGACCCCTTCTCCGTCGGCGGCACGAAAGAGCGCGTGAACAGGTCGAACGCCTCGTCGCTCACCGTGAATTCATGCGCGCCGGCGGCGTTGCAGCGGCGCAGGCACGCCTTGCACAGGGCATCGTCGGCCTCGAGGCAGTGGAACCGGTGCGCCACCCCGCCTCTTGGACGATCGTCCGCATCCAGGCCCGGCTCTCCGGCGTATGGGCGGGGAAGTCGCGCACCATAGACAGAGGCCGGCCCGCAGCAGCGCGACGAGGTGCGGCCCCATCAGGCCGCGCAGGCGCCGGCTGTCGCGGACGGAAGCGGCGAGCGTCGTCGGCTCGCCCGGATAGAGGTCGGCGAGTAACTGGTCCTACCGGGCCGCGCGGCCGGGGCTGCGGCGAGCGTCGATTGTCCGGCCGAGATCTTGCCGCACAGGAGATGCGGCACCGCGTCGGTGACGGGCATGACCAGTCACCTTCGGGCGCGCGGAAGGGCGCCATCTGCGTCACAGGATGCGGACAGCCGAAACGCGGCCCGACGGATCAGGCCGGGCGGGTCGGCCGCCGTCGCTGCGCGGCACGATGCAGGAAAGTCATCGCAGGAAGGCGTGGGTCGAGAGGGCGACCGGAGCGGGATCTTCGGTCAAGCGGCGGGGACGATGTCGGGCCGCCAGGAGCCGGCGGGCAGGCTCCTGCGGGCAAGCGGCGCGGGAATGCCGTGCGCGCCGAGCCGTTGCAGCGCGATCTCGGCGCCGCGGCGCGACTGCTTCAGGGCGACGAGTTCCGACCAGCGCATCGCCAGTTCGTGCCGCGCCACGAGGCGGCCGCCGGCATCGTAGCGGCGCCAGCCGCAGCGCTCCTTCCCGGCCTCGTCGGTCTCGTCATAGGTCTCGTAGCGAGCGACCAGGGCCCCGGTGGCGTCGAACTCGTCGTGGTACCAGCACACGCCGTCCAACGGGGCGCCGCGGCTGCGCGAACCCCGGATGACCAGACGATGCTCGACGGGCGTGCGGAAGATCGTCTCGAAGACGGGCGGCTGGAACAGCATGACCGTCGATACCCCCCTTTTGTCTCGTCACCGAAAGGTTTCCGAACGACAGGGTGCGTTGCAGCATAACCGGCGTCAAGAGCGTGGCGGTGCGGCAGACGATGCTATTCGGGCGTGGGCGGGTGCTCCTTTGGTCCAAGATGCCCTAGCTTCCGCCGCGGAGACGCGACAGGCGAGGGATTCGACGATGCAGGGCGGGAAGCGGCGCAGCGCGGGGCTGATCGTGCTGGCCTGGCTCGCGGGCGCGGGGGCGGGTCTGGCCGCCGAGGGCGATTGCGTCGATCACGGCGCGCTTGGCACCGGCTCGGGCACAAGTCTCGGTCGGCCGAGCCTCGGCACGGTCAAGGCCGGCGAGCCCCGGGTGCCGTTCGTGAAAGGCGCGTCCGGGCGCAAGGGCTGCCCCGGGTCCGATCCGGCCTGCCGCGAGAAGGCCTTCCTGGTGCCGGGCAACACTGTGATCCTCGGCGGCAGCGTGCCCGGCTTCGTCTGCGCGACCTATGTCGGGCAGACGGGCGCGGTCCGCTCCGGCTGGCTGCCGGAGGCGGCGGTCGCGAAGGCGCCGGCCGCGTCGGCGCCGGCCTTGAGCGACTGGACCGGCACCTGGACGGCGCCGGAGCAGACCCTCGTCATCCGCGCGGGGAAAGCCGCCGGTACCCTGGCGATCACGGGCGACGCGACCTACGGTGCCCTCGACCCGGACCGGGTCCGGCGCGGCGCCGTGAATGTCGGTCAGGTCGAGGGCGAGACGGCGCCGAACGGACCTGACCTCGCCTTCACCATGGGGGACAAGGGCACCCTGTCCTTCGCGGCCGGGGATCCGGGCGATTGCCGCCTGCGCCTGCGGCTGCTGCCGCCCTTCCTGCTCGCCGAGGACAACAATGCCTGCGGCGGCATGAACGTGAGCTTCACGAGCGTCTATCGCCGCACCAAGCCCTGATCCGAACAAGGAGCGATTGCCATGCGCCGCCACCGCCACGCCAAGATCGTCGCCACCGTCGGCCCGGCCAGCAACACGCCGGAGCGGTTGAAGGCCCTGTTCCTCGCCGGCGTCGACACGTTCCGGCTCAACTTCTCGCACGGCAGCCACGACGACCATGCCAAGGTTCACGCCGCGATCCGGGCGCTGGAGCAGGAGACCGGCCGGCCGATCGGCATCCTGCAGGACCTGCAGGGCCCGAAGATCCGCATCGGCACCCTGCGGGGCGGCAAGGCCGACCTCGCCACCGGCGACCGGATCCGCTTCGTGCGCGAGGGCCGCGAAGGCGGCACGGACGCGATTCCGCTGCCCCATCCCGAGATCTTCGCCGCGGTGGCGCCGGGCCAGGAATTGCTCATCGACGACGGTCGGGTCCGGGTCCGGGTCGTCGGCATCGACGATGCGGCGATCGATGCCGACGTGGTGGTGGGCGGGCCGATCTCCGACCGCAAGGGCGTGAACCTGCCCGGCACGGTGCTGGCGCTCTCGCCGCTGACCGAGAAGGACCGGCGCGACCTCGATTTCGGGCTCGAACTCGGCGTCGACTGGGTGGCGCTCTCCTTCGTCCAGACTCCCTCCGACGTGATGGAGGCGCGCGGGCTGATCGCCGGCCGGGCCGGGCTGATCGCCAAGATCGAGAAACCCTCGGCGCTGGAGCATATCGAGGACATCATCCGCATCGCCGACGGCGTGATGGTGGCCCGCGGCGATCTCGGCGTGGAGCTGCCGCCCGAGGACGTGCCGGGCCGCCAGAAGGAGCTGGTGCGCGCCTGCCGCCGGGCGGTGAAGCCGGTGATCGTGGCGACGCAGATGCTCGAATCGATGGTTTCGGCGCCCTCCCCCACCCGGGCGGAGGCCTCCGACGTCGCGACGGCGGTCTATGACGGCGCCGACGCGGTGATGCTCTCGGCCGAATCGGCGGCGGGGCGGTATCCGATCGAGGCCGTCTCGATGATGGACCGCATCATCCGCCGCACCGAGCAGCACCGGCTCTACCGCTCCCTGGTGCAGGCGAGCGAGCCGGAGGTCGAGGACAGCCCGCCCCACGCCGTGGCGGCTGCGGCCGCGAGCCTCGCCGACGCCATCGAGGCGGCGGCGATCGTCGCCTTCACGTCGAGCGGCACCACCGCCGCCCGTATCGCCCGCAAGCGCCCGAACGTGCCGATCCTCGCCGCGACCTCGGATGCCGCGGTGTCGCGCCGCCTCAGCCTGTACTGGGGCGCGCATTCCGTGCTCGGCCCGGAGATCGAATCCTACGAGGCGATGGTCGACCGCGCGGCCGAGGTCGCGGCCCAGGAGGGCTTCGCGCAGGCCCCGGACCTGGTGGTGGCGGTGGCCGGCATCCCGTTCGGCCGGGCAGGGACCACGAACAACCTGCGGGTGGTGGAGCTGGGGCGCAAGGCGAGCGGAGTGTAGTCCGTCGTCGTCACGCCACGGAGTTCATGGACGCCGAATCGTCCCGGGGCCACCCACGGATCCCGGGATGCCGAAGACGCACCCCACGTCATGCGCAGCAGAAGACGAAGCAGATCCTTATCGTCTCAAGACCGGTTGTCCGGAATGTCGGTCCGTCGCCTTGCATCCAACGAGGGGCGGACTTTGCGATGCGGACTTAGAATGACGCGGGCAGTTGAAGGATTATATTCCTAAATCAAGCGGGGATGATCCGGCGCCGTCATCCCGTTCGCCGCGACCCTCTGTCATCCTCCCCGGCAGGACGACTGGAAGTTGTGCGCGTGGACTCGGCCTGGTACGGTGCAGCAGCCGGACGAGGCCCCGTCCCGGGAGGGCCTTCGCCCATGCGCACCCTCGTCGCCCTGATGACCCTCCTCGCCGTCGGCCAGGGCGCGCTCGCCGCCGGCAACGGTGACCGGGAGGCGGCGCGGGCGGTGATCCTGCGCCAGCAGGAGGCCTTCCGGCACGACGACGCGGCCGCGGCCTATGCCGAGGCCGCCCCGGCCATCCGGTCGACCTTCGGCAGCCCCGAGACCTTCATCGGCATGGTCCGGCAGGGCTACGCGGCGGTATACCGCAACCGCCGCTTCGAGTTCGGCACCGACGAGGCGCTGCCCGACGGCAGCCACGCCCAGGGCGTGCGCATCCAGGACCAGGACGGCACCGACTGGGAGGCGCTCTACACCCTGGAGCGCGACGGGGAGGGGGCGTGGCGGATCACCGGCTGCCGCCTGCGCAAGGCTCCGGGCGAGAAGGCCTGACCGTGAAGGCCTGACTGGCGCCCGATCCCCGCCCGAGGCCTTGGGCTGACGCGGCCTGCGGATTCGTGTAGGGCCAGCGGCAGCCTCAGGACAGATCACCGTGCTTCATGTTTCGACCCGCGGCAGCGCCGCGCCGCTGACCTTCACCGACGCGCTGCTGGCCGGCCTCGCCCGCGACGGCGGCCTGTACATCCCGCAGGACTGGCCGCAGATCGCGCCCGAGACCATCGCGGGCCTCGCCGGGCGGCCCTATGCCGAGGCCGCCAAGACCGTGCTGTCCCCCCTCGTCGACGGCGAGATCGGGCAGGCCGATCTCGACCGGATGATCGACGAGGCCTACGCCACCTTCCGGCATCCGGCGGTCTGCCCGCTGACCCAGCTCGGCGACAACCTGTTCCTGCTCGAACTGCATCACGGCCCGACGCTCGCCTTCAAGGACGTGGCGATGCAGCTGCTCGGCCGGCTGATGGACCATGCGCTCAAGGCCAAGGGCAGCCGGGCGACGATCGTCGGCGCCACCTCGGGCGATACCGGCAGCGCCGCCGTCGAGGCGTTCCGCGGCCTCGACAATGTCGACGTGTTCATCCTCTACCCGCATAACCGGGTGTCGGAGGTGCAGCGCCGGCAGATGACCACGGTCGAGGCGCACAACATCCACGCGCTCGCCGTCGAGGGCACCTTCGACGATTGCCAGGCGATCGTGAAGGCGCTGTTCCAGCACCCGCGCTTCGCCGAGGAGGTGCGGCTGTCGGGCGTCAACTCGATCAACTGGGCCCGCGTCGCCGCGCAGGCGGTCTACTACTTCACCAGTGCGGTGAGCTTGGGCAGCCCGCACCGCCCAGTCTCGTTCTCGGTGCCGACCGGCAATTTCGGCGACATCCTCGCCGGCTGGGCCGCCAAGCGCATGGGGCTGCCGGTCGGCCGGCTGATGATCGCCACCAACGCCAACGACATCCTGGCCCGGACGCTCGCCACCGGCGCCTACGAGGTCCGGGGCGTGGCGCCCACCACCTCGCCGTCGATGGACATCCAGGTCTCGTCGAATTTCGAGCGCCTGCTGTTCGAGGTGCTCGACCGGGATTCGAGCGCCGTCAACCGGCTGATGGCTGGCCTGAAGCAGTCCGGCGCCTTCACCCTCGACCCCGCGACGCTCGCGCGGATCCGGGCCGAGTTCGACGCGGCGGCCGTGCCCGAGGACGAGGTCGTGGCCGAGATCCGCGACGTCTATCGGGACACCGGCCAGATCATCGACCCCCACAGCGCGATCGGCGTGCGCGCCGCCCGCAAGCTCGTCGCCGACGACCCGGCGACGCCCGTGGTGGCGCTCGCCACCGCGCATGCGGCGAAGTTCCCCGATGCCGTCGAGGCCGCGACCGGCATCCGCCCGGCCCTGCCGCCGCACCTCGCCGACCTCCTGGAGCGGCGCGAGCGCTTCACCGTGCTGCCGAACGACGAAGGAGCGGTCGAGCGGGCGATCCGCGAGCGCGCCCGCATCCTGAGGAATGTCGCATGAACCAGCACTTCGCGACGCTCGGCGCCTCGCCGGACCTCAAGATCACGCGGCTGCCCAACGGGCTCACCGTCGCCACCGAGGCGATGCCGGGGGTCGCCACGGCGACCCTCGGGGTCTGGGTCGGCGCCGGCTCGCGCAACGAGCGGCCGGAGGAGCACGGGCTCAGCCACCTCATCGAGCACATGGCGTTCAAGGGCACGGCGACGCGCTCGGCCCGTCAGATCGCCGAGGACATCGAGAATGTCGGCGGCGAGATCAACGCCGCCACCAGTGTCGAGCAGACGAGCTACACCGCGCGCGTCCTCGGCGAGGATGCCGAGGTCGCCCTCGACGTGCTCGGCGACATCCTGACCCGCTCGGCCTTCGAGGCGGGCGAGCTCGCCCGCGAGAAGGGCGTGATCCTGCAGGAATACGCCGCCGTCGAGGACACCCCTGACGACGTCGTCTACGACGCCTTCACGGAAGCCGCCTTCCCTGACCAGCCGATCGGCCGGCCGATCCTCGGACGCCCGGAGACGATCAGGAGCTTCGATCGTGCGGCGATCGAGGCCTATCTGGCCCGGGAATACACCCCCGGCCGGATGGTGCTGGCCGCCGCCGGCGCGGTCGAGCACGAGGCGATCGTGGCGGCGGCCGAGAAGCACTTCGGGGCGATGCCGGCAGGCCCGGCGCCGCAGGAGGTGCCTGGGCAGTATCGCGGCGGCGAGCGCCGGATGCCGCGCAAGCTCGAACAAGCCAACCTGGTGCTCGGCCTGCCGGGCCTGTCGTTCCGCGACGATTCCTACTACGCCACGCACCTCTTCGCCCAGGTGCTCGGCGGCGGGCTGACCTCGCGGCTCTGGCACGAGGTGCGCGAGACCCGCGGCCTCGCCTACGAGATCCACGCCTTCCACTGGCCCTTCAGCGATTGCGGGCTGTTCGGCATCGGCGCCGGCACCGCGGGCGCCGACCTGCCGGGCCTCGTCGAGGTGACGCTCGCCTGCCTGCGCGAAGCAGCCGAGACGGTGGATTCCGCCGAGCTCGCCCGGGCCAAGGCCCAGCTCAAGGTGGCTTTGCTCTCGGCGCTGGAGACCCCCGGCGGCCGGATCGAGCGCACGGCGCGCCAGCTCCTGGCCTGGGGCCGGGTGATCCCGGCCGCCGAGGTGATCGCCAAGGTCGACGCCGTCACCCCCGACGACGTGCGGGCCGCCGGGCGGGCGCTCATCGCCGGAGCGCCGACGATCGCGGCGATCGGCCCGATCAAGAAGCTGCAGAGCCTCGAGGCGGTGAGCAAGGCGCTCAGGGCGGGGTGATCCTGCCCGGACGCGCCGGTATGAACCCTCCCCCCTCTGCGGGGGAGGGTGGCGAACGCAGTGAGCGCAGCGGGACGAAGTCCCGCCGAGAGGGACAGCGCGACGTGGATCCAGCTCGCGCCCTTCAGAACGGCTCCGCTTTATCCGGAACCGTGGTTCCCCTCTCCCGCCCCACTCCGTGGGACACCCTCCCCCGCAGAGGGGGGAGGGTTCAGGCGGCGGACTTCGCGGCTCCTTCCGTAGCGAATCCGATCACCGCCGACAATCGAACCGACGGCGTCCCGCGCGCAGCAAGACGACGTGTCTGCCGCCTCCTCCGCCTGAACTAGGTCGACCGGTCGAGTGTCGACCTTCCGTCAGTCTCCGTAGAAATACCTGGCAATCGAGCGCGCGAGCGCCCGAAGGCGGGTCCTGTGCGGCCCAAGTTCCGGGGCCGAAGAGATGGGCGGCTCAAGCCCGCCCATCCACGGAACAACCGCACCGACCCCTGGGGAACAGCAGACGACGGTCGGTTTCGGCCGGCGGAACGGTCGGGCGGAGACATGGGATTCGACGGCGTCGCGCACGCGGCGGACGGCGCGTGGCGCGAAGCCACGCTGGGCCGGAGCGTGTCGGTGCGCGGGCCGGGGCTGCATACCGGCCGGGTCGCCCGCGTGACCCTGGCGCCGGCGCCTGCCGGCCACGGTATCCGCTTCGCGGTGCGCTGCCCGGCCTCCGGGATCTGCGCCGAGGTGCCGGCCGGCACGGCCGGCTGGATCGCGAGCCGGATGAGCACCGCCCTCGATCTCGGCCGTGGGCGCAAGCTGCGCACGATCGAACACCTGATGGCGGGCCTTGCAGCCTCGGGCATCGACAATGCCGCGATCACCGTGGAGGGGACCGAGATCCCGATCCTCGACGGCTCGGCCGCGCGCTGGTGCGCGCTCATCGATGCCGCCGGGCGGGTGCCGCATGACCGGCCGCGCCAGGCCTTGCGCATCCGCGCGCCCTTCCAGGTCGACGGCTTGCACGGCTTCCTGCGCGCCGAGCCGGCCGAGGCGTTCAGCGTCGATGTCAGCATCGACCGGCTGCCAGGCTTCGGCGTGCTGCGCTGGTCGGGCCCGATCGATGCGCGCACGTTCCGCGCCGAGATCGCCCCGAGCCGCAGCTTCGGCAACGCCTCGCTGATCTGGCGCACCCTGCTGAAGACCCCCCTCGCCCGGACGCTGCTGCCGGGCGCGACCCGCGACCGGCTCTGGGCCCGCTCGTTCGATGCCCAGACCGTGCGCGACGGCGGCCTCGGGCCTGCACCGACGCGGCCGGAATGCCGCCACGCGATCTGTCCGGAGACGGAAGGACGGATGCACCCGTGCGACCGCGAGCCGCTGCTGCGGGGCGCCCGGCCCGGGCGGGTCGCGATCCTGCTGGGCGGCCGGGTGCTCGGCGGCGCGCGCTTCCCCGACGAGCCGGTGCGGCACAAGATCCTCGACCTCGTCGGCGACTTGGGCCTCGCCGGCCGGCCGATCCTCGGGCGCATCGTGGCGAATTGCCCGACCCATGCGCTGACCTTCGCGTTCCTGACCGAGCTGATGCGCCATCCGGAGTGCTGGGAGGTGGTCTCGCTGGCCGACACGGCCGCGCCCGGTCACGCAGCGATCGGCACAACTTGATTTGGCCGCAAAGGGGAGCGATCGAAGCCTGACGATGGCCGCGCTCGCGGGCGGCAGGGGAGATCCGGGGCCTCCGCCTTGCTCGGAAGCTTGGGCGTCAGTACGGTCCGGCACCTCCCCGAGCCGCCCCGTGGCCGTCCCTGTCCGGTCGGAAGACGCCGAAGCTTGCGCACGTACTCACTCGTCCTCGCCTGCCTCGCGGCCCTCGCCGGGCTGCTCCTCGCCGTGCCAGAGGCCCGTGCGGTCGAGGCCGTGCGCGTCACCCTCGATTCGCAGGCCATCGATCTCACCCCGGCGATCGAGCGCTACCGCTCCGACGGCGACCTGATCCAGATCTCCACGGCCCCGGGCAAGGACGGCATCGTGCGCCGCATCGCCGTGAAGGCGCGCGAGACCGGGGCGCGGCCGGACTGGATGGTGTTCGCGCTCACCAACGACACCGACGAGCAGATCGACCGCCTCCTGGTCGCCCCGCATTTCCGCCTCGTCGGCTCCGGCGTGGTCTGGCCCGATCTCGGCGGCTCGCGCATCGCCGCGATCACGGCGAGCCAGGGCATCCGTCCCGAGCGCGACGAGAGCCCGGATGCCGACCAGTTCGTCATCACCCTCGATCCGGGCACCACTGTCACCTTCGTGGCCGAGCTGCGCACGCCGAACGTGCCGCAGGTCTACCTCTGGGACCAGGACGCCTACCGCAAGAAGGCGACCGGCCTCACCCTCTACAAGGGCATCATCATCGGCATCGCCGGGTTGCTGGCGCTGTTCCTGACCATCGTGTTCGTGGTCAAGGGCGCGATCATCTTCCCGGCCGCGGCGGCCCTCGCCTGGGCGGTGCTGGCCTATGCGTGCATCGATTTCGGGTTCTTCCAGCGCATCTTCCCGGTCACCGAGGCCGCCGAGCGGATCTATCGCGCGTCCGCCGAGGCGGTGCTCGGCGCGACGCTCCTGGTCTTCCTGTTCGCCTATCTCAACCTCGCCCGCTGGCACGTGCGCTACAGCCACGTCGCGCTGATCTGGCTGCTGTTCCTCGCGGGCCTCGTCGGCCTCGCGGTCATCGACCCGCCGGTGGCGGCGGGCGTGGCCCGGATCTCGGTCGCGACGGTGGCGGGCGTCGGCCTGCTTCTGGTGGTCTACCTCGCCATCCACAACGGCTACGACCGGGCGATCCTGCTGATCCCGACCTGGCTCCTGCTGCTCGCCTGGGTGGTGGCGGCGGGCTTCGCCATCACCGGCCAGCTCCACAACGACCTCGTCCAGCCGGCCCTCATCGGCGGCCTGGTGCTGATCGTGATGCTGATCGGCTTCACCGTGCTCCAGCACGCCTTCGCGGGCGGCGGCTTGGGCAACAGCCTCGTCTCCGACACCGAGCGGCGGGCGCTGGCGCTCACCGGCGCCGGCGACGTGGTGTTCGACTGGGACGTGCCGGGGGACCGGGTCTTCGCAGGCCCCGAGATCGAGGGGCAACTGGGCCTGAAGCGCGGGGCCCTGGAGGGGCCGCAGGCGAACTGGCTCTCCCTCCTCCATCCCTTCGACGTCGAGCGCTACTCGGCCGCCCTCGACACGGTGATCGAGGAGCGGCGCGGCCGCATCAGCCAGGATTTCCGCCTGCGCTCGGCGGCCGGGCCCTATTACTGGTTCCGCCTCAAGGCGCGGCCGGTGATCGGCACCGACGGCGAGGTGGTGCGCATCGTCGGCACCATCGCGGACGTGACCGAGGCGAAGATCGCCGAGGAGCGGCTGCTGCACGACGCGGTCCACGACAACCTCACGGGGCTGCCGAACCGCGAATTGTTCAACGACCGGCTCGATTCAGGCCTGGCGCTGGCGAGCCAGGACCCGCGCCTCAAGCCGACCCTGTTCGTGATCGACATCGACCGGTTCAAGCAGGTCAACGACGCGATCGGGCTCTCGGCCGGCGACTCGATCCTGCTGACCCTGTCGCGCCGCCTCAATCGGCTGCTGCGGCCGCAGGACACCCTGGCGCGGGTCGCCGGCGACGAGTTCGCCATCATCCTGCTCTCCGAGCGCGACCCCGACCGGATCATCGCCTTCGCCGACAGCATCCGCCGGGCGATCACCACGCCGATCACCTATGCCGACCGCGAGATTTTCCTGACGCCCTCGATCGGCGTCGCCCTGCACGAGGCGGGGGCGGTGGTGAAGCGCGACGACGTGGTGAAGAACGCCGAGCTCGCCATGATCAACGGCAAGCGCCAGGGTGGCGACCGGATCGAGGTCTACCGCCCGACGATGCGCTCCGACCGCGGCGAGCGGATGATGCTGGAGAGCGACCTGCGCCGGGCGCTGGAGCGCAACGAGATCAAGGTGCTGTTCCAGCCGATCGTGCGCCTGGAGGACCGCACGGTGGCGGGCTTCGAGACGGTCCTGCGCTGGGACCACCCGCGTCTCGGCCGCGTCGCCCCGCAGGTCTTCCTGCCGATCGCGGAGGAATCCGGGCTCATCGTCAATCTCGGCGTCTTCGCCCTGGAGCGCACCGCCGCGGAGCTCGCCGCCTGGCAGCAGGCGCTGGTGGTCGAGCCGCCGATCTTCGCCTCGGTCAACCTGTCCTCGCGCCAGCTCCTGCGCCACGACCTGCTGCACGACGTGAAGACCGTGCTCGCCCGCACCGGCGTCGTCCCGGGCTCGCTCAAGCTGGAGCTGACCGAGGCCCTGGTGATGGAGAACCCGGAATACGCCGCCCAGATGCTGGCCCGCATCCACGAGCTCGGCGCGGGCCTCTGCCTCGACGATTTCGGCACCGGCTACTCGGCGCTGACCTACATGCAGCGCTTTCCCTTCGACACGATCAAGATCGACCATTCCTTCGTGCGCCAGATGGCGAACGGGCGCTCGGGCATCCTGCGCTCGATCGTCCGGATGGCGCAGGAGCTCGGGCTCGAGATCATCGCCGAGGGTGCCGAATCCGAAGCCGACGCGCTGGCCTTGGCCGAGATCGGCTGCGACTACGCGCAGGGCTTCGCCTTCGGCGAGCCGATGTCGATCCTGCAGGCGCGGCAGCTGGTGGGGGCGGCGCCGGAGGCGGCGTGAGGGGCGGGTCGATCGATCAGACACACCCGCTGCCACCTCTCGACGTCATCC